>JBIHZO010000467.1:0-2965 GCA_044231405.1 Cypionkella sp.
CCACAAAACCATCCCCACCATCCGCCATGCCAACCTCCCAATGCGTTGGGAGACCTTCTGACAGCACGCACCGCGTTCAGAAATACGCGAATTCAATGGGACAGAGACGACACTTACCGTAAACCCGGGGCGGTTCACTTCCTTCAGGCCGCGCCGAACGTAGGCAGCCGCCCGCCTCCGACGTCCCTTGCGCCGCACCGAGCGACCGCTCCGGGCTCGAAGCCGCCTTGCGGCAGTGCATCTTGGTCCCGCTGACCCTTTGATGTTGGCAAGCGGCGTTGACGGCCCAGAGCCGCCTCTCGCATCATCGAGTGCCGCGCTCCGAAGCAGCAACTCGAGCGCACCGCAGCGACGAGACGGATCAGCCCATAGCCGCCGGTCGGACTAGCTGCAGCATGGGGCACAGACAGCCCGAACAGCATTACCCATATCAGACGAAGGCCCCCCAGTGTCGGATGTCGCCAAAACCAATGGTGTCGGCCGGGTTCTCGAGATTTCGGCGCAGGCGTAGTTCGGCGTCGGCGGTGGCCGGTCCGAGTTGGGCCAGCCAGTTGGCGATCTCCCCATTCGTGGTATCCCGGCGCCAGATTTGCGCCATTTGTACGGCGTTGCTCAGTGCGGCACCTCTCTTAATCGCTTCGAACAGCCGACGCGAAAACAGCGAGGCGGCTGCGTCGTTCACGTTCCACAGGGTGCCGACGACAGTGCGGGCGCCAGCGCCCAAGAACGCCACCCCGACGCTGGCGAACTCGTCTGCTAGTTCGTGGCCGTGAACGGCAGATTGACACGCTGACAGGACGACCAGCGACAGCCTCGCGCAGTTTACCCCGAGGATGTCCGAAACGCTCAGCGTCTCGTCTGCGCTGAGGATCAGCCTCGAATTGATTGGATCCTCCGTGCCCACGATACCGTGGCATGCGAAGTGCGCGATCGTCGAAGTTGCCAGGGATTCCAGCACGGCGTTCCGGGAAAGTTCAGCGTCTGCTAGGTCGTACCCGCACGTCATCCACGCGCGTATCTGGCACGTCTCCGCAGCTGCATGTCTCAATGGGCTGCTGGGCAGAGCATTGGCGGCGTCCACAATCAGAACAGCCGTCTGATCTGGTGCCTCCTTGTCAGCCAGCATCTGCAACGTTGGCAGCACGGCAAGGGCGGATCCGTCGACTACGTTCCCGCTTCCGTACTTAACCGCCGCCCAAGGTATCCTGCTCAATTGGCCCGAAGGGATAACGAGCATCTGTGTACTCTGGATGATCATAATCGCAAACGGCCCAACCTGGACAGTCACGCCCCGACAAACAGAAGGCAGGGCTGAACCCAATTTCATATTCTCGCTAATCACTGTCAAAGTCGGCTTTAAAACTGTGAGTATCGGAAGGATGGCCGACCAACGCTGTTCTCTGATGCCAAGATCCAGATTTGCCTGCCGATCAAAACCCTTGTCGGCTTGTCGTTATTGTAAACGTGAGAAAGGGCAGGCAAGCCTGCTGACTGTGGCCAACTTTGATTTGACCGGGTCGCACGATAAGCGATGCTCAGTCGGTATAAACTACTAGCTGTCCAGATTTCCTGCAAAGCTGGACCACTATTGCTTCGCGGCGCAAAAACCATATCAAAGTGGCCCCGCCGGAACTGACGAGGCCACCTTTATTGGATTAGATTATCAGTCCGATGGTATTACCAACTCATGCGAAGGCCAATGCTGCCGTTCAGGTCTTTGGCACCCGAAAGTCCAGAGCCACCAAGGCTGACCGTTGCGACCGACACATCGGTGATCTCGAAAGAAGCACCGATCGCGGCGTTCAGAACCGGGCCGGTCGGGCCTGCGGCGTTCGTCACAAAATCCGAACCGCTGACGTTGCTGAACACCGCTGTCTGGCCATCGCTGGTCGTCTCGGACAATGAGATGTCGGTGAAGAACTGCGATTTGGCCGCGATGGTACCAGCCAAACGGAAACCGATTGCGGTGGTTTGCGTGTCGGCCGACTGGGCCGCATAGTCCAGACCGAACTCGGAGCTTCCGGTAACGCTTTCGCTGACAGCTGCCGAAATGGTCGAGCGGCCGAACCCAAGCGCGGCATAGGGCGTCAAGGTGATTGCGCTTCCAATGGCAAACTCGTAACCCGCCTCGACCTGCACTGCGGTCGATGCCAGATCGGTTGCCAGCGCAAGCATAACTTTCTTTGCCGGCGCGAAGGGAATT
Source organism: Cypionkella sp. (assembly GCA_044231405.1). GTDB lineage: Bacteria > Pseudomonadota > Alphaproteobacteria > Rhodobacterales > Rhodobacteraceae > Cypionkella. Next base: position 2,204 of record JBIHZO010000467.1, read on the forward strand.
GGACCGACCTCGTGGGCGCGGGATGAACGCTGCGCCTGCAGGCCGTGCTTGCCGCCAACGCCGGTCGCAAGCAGGTAGGCGCTTCCGAAGTCCGCTTTGACGAAACCGCCAAGCTGGGTGTGATCAATGTCGCCGCTACCGATTGAGCCTGTGGTCCAGTCGGTCTGACCTGCCGACAGCGCGATACCGGCGCTTAGCATTTCAGACCCTGCAAAGGAGACGCCGCCTGCCACCCCCGCGTAGTGCAGGCCCGAGGCATTGGTGCCGTCGCCCAAATCACCGGCCACATCCGAAGACGCCCCCGTGATGCTGCCCCAACCGCCCGAGTTGCCAGACATCGAATTGCCGCGCAGTGCCGACAGGAAATGCTTGTCCGCGCCCCAGACGCCAACGGTCATGCCGTAGACGTTGGACTCGCCGGTCATCCGGTTCAGCCTGGATTGTAGTGCCTGGCCTTCGAGATCGTAGACCTCGACAAAATCCGCACCCAGTGTGGTGCCGTTGTTGAAGGCAGTGTTCAGCCCGTCTGCAACATTGCGCTGATTCTGGCCCAGAATATCGCCTTGGCCAAGATGGGCAACGAAATCAAGGTTGGCGGCCGTTGCCGTGTAGCTCAGGCTTGCGTCAAAGCCGCGTGGCAGATCGGAGTCATCCAGTGTATTGAAAGTGCCGGTCACGGTTTCGGCGGTCAGCACGGTGTAAAGCTTGTTGAGCGACCCCGAATAGGTGGTGGTCAGCGTGCCTTCCAGAGCGGCCGTTCCG
>JBIHZO010000468.1:0-2958 GCA_044231405.1 Cypionkella sp.
TTGACCGATTTGCTGCCGCTCTTGGAAGAGGTGATCCGCGCGGGCAAATCCCTGCTTGCCATCACCGAGGATATGGAAGGCGAGGCACTGGCGACCTTCATCGTCAATCAGATCCGGGGCACCTTCCGCAGTTGTGCGGTCAAAGCCCCCGGCTTTGGCGACCGGCGCAAGGAGATGTTGCAAGACATCGCCATTCTGACCGGTGGGCAGGTCATTTCGGCTGATCTCGGGCTGAAGCTGGAGAACGCCAAGATCACCGATCTTGGCCGCGCGCGCCGGGTGGTGGCCGACAAGGACACCACCACCATCATCGGCGGCGGCGGTGATTCCGCACAGATCAAGGCCCGCATCGCCCAGATCCGGACGCAGATCGACAAGACCACCTCGGACTATGACCGCGAGAAGTTGCAGGAGCGGCTGGCAAAGCTGGCCGGCGGTATTGCAGTCATCCGGGTGGGGGCACCCTCGGAATCTGAGATGAAGGCGCGCAAGGACGCACTTGACGATGCGATCAGTGCCACCAAGGCAGCCGTCGCCGAAGGAATCGTTCCCGGCGGTGGGCTTGCCCTGCTCCGCTGCATCCCGGCCGTGGAGAAAGAGGCAGGTCAGTGCGAAGGCGACGAACGCACCGGGCTCCAGATCCTGAAGCGCGCGCTGGAAGTGCCGGCCCGTCAGATCGCCGAGAACTCTTCCTTGGACGGAGGCGTGGTCGTGGCAAAGATGCTTGAAGGCAAGGAAAGTTTCGGCTTTGACGCCTCGGCCAAACAATATGTTGACCTTATCGAGGCTGGCATCGTCGATCCAACAAAAGTCGTCCGGGTCGCATTGGAAAACGCGGTTTCGGTGGCTTCCGTTCTGCTGCTGACCGAAGCGACCATGACGGAAATCCCGGATCCAGATAAGCCCGGCCTTGCAGGTGCACCAGAGTTCTGATTTCTGCGGAGCGGGTCGCATTTGATCGGTTGGCCAGTCTTAAAGTTTTTGTCATCTTGGGAGAGACCGGGAGCGGCGCGCGCAAGCCGGCGGCCGCAGGGCGGGGCGGCTCCTTTGACAAAACCTGCCCAAGGGGGCGCCTGCTGTTGCAGGGCGTTGTTGTGCAACCCTGACGGCAGGGCAGTCACATCGTGATCGGCGTGAAGATGACCCGATGAACCTGCTGATGAAGGGCACCGGCATCGGGTTGCTTGGCAATCGCGACTGGCAGGCGTGCAAGCATGGTGTTCAGGGCTGACGCCAATCGCGCAGGGTCTATCTTGCCACGGACACCGCCACTTCGAACATCCGCGCGGTGGAGTTCACGCCCGGCTGCGATGGTGACTTCTATGTCTTGCCAGAGCTGCTCAGTCATTTGCCCGAGGGCGAAAAGATCGGCACCGTCACCGCCCCCTCTCGCGGTTTGCCTGCAAGCCGTTGCCGGGCAACGGACGGCGTCTATGACACCCGCCGCTGCCATTCCGCCATCACCGACCAAAAGGCCAATGCGATCATCCTGATCCGCAGGAATGGAGGGCCGAGGAAAGAGGACTGCCCGGCGGCCATTGCCAGAAACGAAACTCTGCGGGCCACCCGGCACTCTGGCCGGACGTTCTGGAAACGCTAGACGGGATACCAGGCCCGTAGTCGCGTTAAGCCAAAGAGGCCCACGCGGGTTCGCTCGCACCTGTGGCGCTGAACCTGCTTGATCTCCGGGCCTTTGGCGAAGGCATTAGCGCAAGAGACCTCGACCGCCAAACTGCCAAAATCCAGATCCGCGTCGCCGCCATCAACCGCTTCACTGCACTCGGTACCGCCAAGATTTCCCCTATGGCCAGGGGTCGATGGACAAAAGCGAAGTCCTGTCTCAAGCGTGAGTTGCGCAACAATGCCGTTGGACACCTTCGACGGTCCAATCTTCAAAGCGAAGCTACTTTTTTGAGACAGGCGGGCTGTAGCCTCCGCGCCGGGACGTCAGCAGCCGCAACCTGACCATCGTTTCTGCCAGACCGACGGCGCAGGTCACGCCGTCCAGCACCGGAAGGCCGTGTTCCGTGGCCAGCGCCTCGGCAAGATCAGCCATGCCTGCGCAACCAAGAACAATCGCCTCGGCGCGGTCTTCGGCCACCGCGCGGCCAATTTCGGCGCTGATGCGGTTGCAGGCATCCGACCCCGGATGTTCCAGCTCCAGCACGGCCACTTCGGACGACCGCACCCGCGCACAGCGGGCGATCAGGCCATAGCGGTGCAGATTGTGCTCCAGCGCCGGAACCGACCGGGCCAGCGTCGTGACCACCGAGAACTTGTTCGAAAGCATCGAGGCCATGTGATAGGCCGCTTCGCCAATGCCGATCACCGGTTTGTCGGTCAGGCAACGCGCGGCATCCAGCCCGGTGTCATCGAAACAGGCAATCACCACCGCGTCGAAATCGGGCGTGGTGCGGATCACCTCCAGCAGACCCGCAAGCGACATCGCCTCATCATAGAACCCTTCGATCGAGGCCGGGCCTTGGGTGGGATTGACGGCGATGATCTGGGTGCCAATTGACGCCACGCGCCGTGCGGCCGCGCCAATCTTTTCGGTCATCGACGCAGTTGTGTTCGGGTTTATCACCAGAATACGCATGTCAGAGATCACCCCCCAGATAGGCAGCCTTGATGCGGTCATCGCCCATCAACTCTTTGGAATTGCCTTCCAGCACCACCGACCCTGTGGACATGGCATAGGCGCGGCTGGAGATGGACAGGGCCATCCGGCTGTTTTGTTCCACCAACAGCACCGTCACCTTTTCATCGCGGGAAATTGCCACGATGGCGCGGGCAATGTCTTGCACCAGCTTTGGCGCGATGCCCAGCGAAGGCTCGTCCAGCAACAGCAGCCGGGGCTTGGCCATCAGGGCGCGACCGATCACCATCATCTGTTGCTCGCCGCCCGACAGGGTGCTGGCCTGCTGGCTGTAGCGTTCTTTCAGGCGCGGAAAGCGG
>JBIHZO010000469.1:0-2957 GCA_044231405.1 Cypionkella sp.
GGTCGCCATTTCGCGCACATACCAATTTGGATCCAAGTAGGCCGCGCGCGGCAAGCCTTCAGGACAATGGTCGAGGCGCGGCGATAGAGGGTGTCGGTCTTGGCTTGCCATCAGAACCTCCCCGGTGGTGTGGCGCGGCGGCGGGGGTGTGAGAAGAAGGGTCGTTCCACCACCACCGCGCGCATCATCAGCTTTTCATAATGCAACTCGCGAAGCGCGTAGATTTCCGTCCAGAGGTTTTCACCCGAGGCATAGTGGGACAACAGCTGCGCCATTGCGATGTTCTTTTTCAAAGCGGGCGACCAGATGGCCCCGGTTATGACCCCGGCCTCGGTCTTTTTATTGTGATAGAGAATCGCACCCTCGGCAGAGATGTTCCCGTCAATCTCCAACCCGACAAAGCTCCATTTCGCACCCTTGTCGCGCTGTGTCTTTAGCACGGCTTTGCCGTTGAAATGGCCGTTGTCCCAGTCAATCATCCAGCCAAGGCCCATTTCGATCGGGCTACGCAACCGGTCTTCGCGCAGGCAGGTGTCAGCGGGGGTAAAGTCATAACCGGTGACAATAAGCCCGGCCTCCAGCCGCGCCATGTTCAGGGCATCCGACCCGATGGGACGGATGCCATGCAACTTGCCCGCCTCGAAAAGCAAATCCCAAATTGGCAGTGCCAAATCCGGCGGGATCCAGAGTTCATAGCCTAAGTCGCCGGTAAAACCTGAGCGCGAGACCATGAGACTCCCCGTGCCAAAGGCAAACGCCTGCATGCGGAAGGGTTTCAGAGTGCCCACGTCAAACCCGGCCAGTCGCAGGATTTCGGCCGAGGTCGGCCCTTGCAGGGAAAGGGATGCGATTTCTTCCGTCTCTTCGTGAATCGAAACATCAAAGCCGTAGGCGCTGTCCAAGAGCCAGTTCAGGTGCCGTTCCTGACAGCAAAGGCGATACTGGTCAGCGGCCAGCCGAAACAGGGTTCCGTCGTCCAGAAGGTGGCCAGCATCGTTTGTCCATGCGGTGTATTGCACGCCTCCGACCGATAGTTTCGCAACATTGCGAAGGGTCAGGCGATCCAGATAGGCGGTCGCATCCGGTCCTTTGATCCGGTATTTGATCATGGGCGACAGGTCATAAACCGTGGCCGTATTTCGGATGGCCGAGTGTTCCATCGACAGGTCTTCATAAGTCAGGGCGGTGGTATACCCGCCCCAATTTCCCCAAGACCAAAGCTTGTTGAGCGCGGCTGTTCGCGGGTGAAAAGGCGTTTCCAACAGCGGCGTTTCGTAATGGCGCAGATTGTCCTGGGGGGCGTTCATCCTGTTGCCTCCATGGCAAGGGCGGCGTTCCATCCTGCTGAACCAGAAATCCCCCCACCCGGATGGCAGCCTGCCGAGGCAAGCCACAAACCCTGCACAGGTCCGCGATATTGCGCGATTCCGGGAAGCGGGCGCAGAAACAGCATCTGCTCCACCGAAAGCTCTCCAGCATGCCACTGTCCGCCGGGCAGGCCGTATTGGTCTTCTATATCATAGGGCATCAGCAATTCGGCGCTTTCCACCAATGCCCCGATTCCCGGTGCCTGGGCCTCCAGTTGCGCCATGCAGGCGGCAAGCATTTCTGCGCGTGCGGCGTCTCGGTTTGCAGGCGCGTGGGGCGCGAATTGCGCGATCGCCGAAAGATGGTGTCTGCCGTCGGCGCGGGCCTCGTGAGCTGTGGGGATCACGATCTCCATCGCAGGCAAGCTGGGAACCCGACCATATTTCACCGGGTTGAAGGCGCGTTCGACATCATGTTCGGACCCGGCAATAAACAAACGATCTTTCACGTTTGCACCCCTGAAATCTGGAAGGGCTTTTAGCGTCAGGTGTAACTTGGCTGCTGCGCCGCGCGACTTCTGACGGCGCATCCGCGTGGTCAGGCCGGCATCGAGGTGTCGTGGGCCGATCAGCGCAAGAAGCGTGGTTTTCGGCGCAATCGCCGACACAATCTGCGCCGCGCGCAACTCTTCGCCACTTGGCAGGCCAACCCCCGCAACCGCTTCATTCTCGACCAAAATCCGGCACACGCGGGCATCACACCGGATGGTCACACCTGCCAGCTCGGCAGATTTTGCCATCGCCGCCCCGATAGCCGCCATTCCACCTTTCGGCAGCCCCAATGCCCCTTGCGCACCGGCTGTCTGGCCAGACAAGCGCACCAGCCAAGGCAAGACGGAATTCGGCGATCGCGGACCAAGCCAGCCGCCCAAGGTGGCATCAAAGGCCAATGCGCCTTTCAAGCGCGGATCCGACAATTCGTCGTCCAGCAGATCATGAACATTTGTCAGCAAGATCCGCCCCAGTTCGCGAAACTCTGCGGCACCCATCATCCGGGCCTTCAAGCCGATCATGGCCAGCTTCAGCATCGGGTTGCCTACGCCCTTGGCAAGACGCGGGGGCACCATTTGGTTCAGTGGCGAAAGAACCGCAGCAAACCGCATGAGGCGCGCACGCAATGCCGACCAAGCCACGCAGTCAGCCGCGCTGACCTCACCGGAAAGACGGTCGCCGATCGGGCCTTCCAAGCGCAAATGCCGCCCTTCGGCTGACAGCGCGGTTGTTGAAAGATTGTTTGTCAGCCACGAAAGCCCGTGGGCTGAAAGGTCCATTGCCTTTTCCACGCGCGGGTCAAGATTATAGGACAGATGCGCCAAACGCGCGCCACCGCCGGGCATGGATCCAGCCTCCAAGACCAAGACCTTCGCACCCTTGACGGCCAACCGGTGTGCAGCGGCAAGCCCGTTCGGCCCCGCACCTATGATGATGGTGTCAAACGATCGCATAGGCTTCACTCATGTCTTGCGCGGGATTCCCCATGTCGCGCAGTATCTCGGCCGCTGCATTGCGGCCCGGGGCTCCCATCACTCCACCTCCTGGGTGTGTTGAGGAACCGCATATCCAAAGATCTTTGATCGGGCTGCGATAGTT
>JBIHZO010000470.1:0-2951 GCA_044231405.1 Cypionkella sp.
GCTGAAACGCTGATGAAATCCTGCATGGCGGTCATTGTCGAACAGCGTTTTTTCCCGATCTATCAAGGGGAGCCGATGATTGGCGGTTTGGATGTGGAACTGCGTCGTCAGGGCTTTTACATTCACAGAATTCTGTCCACACACGCAGTGTTTGTGCCGAGTTCGCGCGCAAAACGGCTGAACCGGCCCCAGCTGCGGGATCAGCTGGTGGATGGTGACATCGTCTATCTGCGCGACATGTCGAAATTGTCAGAGCATCCGACCGATCAAATCAAACACCTCTGTGTGCTGGCCGCGTCAGTATTTTCCAGTCATTCTCTGGTGTTGCACCTGCTTGATGAACTGGTGCGCCGTGGCGCCACTGCTGCCGATCTGCCCGATGCCTATTGCGATGCTTTGCCGGTGGCACTGATGCGCGTCAAGAAGCCCAAACGCAAATGAACCAAACCCCGATGACCCGACCGGTTCTGACCCTGCCTGCCGAAGAAGCGGCCGCAGTTATGTCGGCCTATGCTGCGGCACGGGTGATCCTTGAATACGGCTCGGGCGGGTCCACCATTTTGGCGGCGGAACAACCGGGCAAAGTGATCTTTTCGGTTGAAAGCGATGCGAAGTGGCTGGCCGACATGCAAAGCTGGTTTGCCTTGCATCCGCCTTTGGGAACGGTCCACATGCACCACGGCAACATTGGACGCACCAAAGCCTGGGGCCACCCGATCGATGCCAGTGCGTTCCGGGACTGGCCAGGATATCCCTTATCTATCTGGGATTTGCCTGACTTTCTTCATCCTGATCTGGTCTTCATCGACGGCCGGTTTCGTGCCGCTTGTTTTCTGACCTGTCTGTTCCGCAGCACCCAACCAATGACGGTTCTGTGGGACGATTACGCTGACCGCCCGCTCTATCACAGCGTTGAAACGCTGGTGAAACCCGTAGCGATGATCGGGCGGCTTGCCCGTTTTGAAATCACTCCGATACCTTTGCCAGTGGAACGATTGGCTTGGGTGATCGAAACATATCTGCGTCCGAACTGAGACGCTCTCTATCTGAAGGAAAGAAAAATGCTGGAAATCAACAACCTGCATGTCAAACTTGAAGAAGAAGACAAGGTCATCCTGCGCGGGGTCAATCTGAAGATTGGCGCGGGAGAAGTGCACGCGATCATGGGACCGAACGGGTCTGGTAAATCGACGCTGTCCTATGTCTTGTCGGGACGCGGCGGTTACACCGTGACGGATGGATCGGCGACCTTGCAAGGGCAAGAATTGCTGGACATGGAGCCCGAAGCACGGGCAGCGGCGGGTCTGTTTCTGGCCTTCCAATACCCGGTCGAAATCCCGGGCGTGGGCAACATGACCTTTCTGCGCACCGCCGTGAACGCGCAACGCAAGGCGCGCGGCGAGGATGAAATGACCGCCGGAGACTTCTTGAAAGAGGTGCGCTCCAAGGCCAAAACCCTGAAAATCGATGCCGAGATGCTGAAACGCCCGGTCAACGTCGGCTTCTCGGGGGGTGAGAAAAAACGCAACGAAATCCTGCAGATGGCAATGCTGGAGCCCAAGATGTGCATTCTGGATGAAACCGACTCTGGTCTGGATGTGGACGCCATGAAACTGGTGTCCGAGGGCGTGAACGCATTGCGCGGGGCAGGGCGATCCTTCCTTGTTATCACGCATTATCAAAGGCTTCTGGATCATATCAAACCGGACTTCGTTCACATCATGGCCGCCGGGCGCATCATCAAGACCGGTGGGCCGGAACTGGCGCTGGAGGTGGAGAACAACGGCTACGCGGATCTGCTGGCAGAGGTGAACTGATGGCTTTGCCAGAAGCAAAACAACACGCCTTGTCCGCGCGCATTGCCGGACTGAGCTTTCCAACCGGCGGATGGTTGGGTGCCGCGCGCGCCGATGCTTTGGCACGATTGACCGCTATGGGCATGCCGACAAAGCGTGACGAATATTGGCGTTATACCGATCCGTCGAGCCTTGTCTCGCCGCTTCCAGACCCGGCAAAGGTCTTTGAACCCGGCGACGAAGTGCCGGTTTTTGATACCCTTGACCGGCTGAAACTGGTCTTTGTGGATGGGGTTTTCGACGCAACTGCGTCTGACAATATTGACCTTGAAGGCGTTGAAATCGAAAGACTTTCAACAGTTGCACTGCACGATGTTCACTGGGCTCAGAACCTGTATGGGGTGTTGGAAGCGCGCGGCCAGTCGCCCGTTCAACGCCCCTTGGCTGCGATGAACACGGTCTTCGCAACCGACGGTGTGCTGATCCGCGTGACGGGCAAAGTGTCCAAACCCATTTCGTTGATTTATCATCATAAATCAAACTCTTCCGATGCGATCCTTCATCATTGCGTGAAGATTGAAGCCGGCGCTGAACTCACGCTGTTGGAGGACGGTCCCGCGGCAGCGCGGTTTACCAAAGTGCTGGAGGTTGAAATCGCGGACGGTGGCAGGTTCCATCACATCCGCGCCCAAGGTCGGGACCACGAACGCCAAGCCGCGACTCATATCTTTGCCCGCTTGGGCCAGAATGCGGCCTTCAAATCCTTCACCTGGACGGCCAATGGTCGCCTGACCCGAAACGAGACTGTGATTGAACTGGCGGGCGCAGATTCCATCGCCCATCTCGCCGGAGCGGCTTTGGGGGACGGCGATTTTCACCATGATGACACCGTGTTCGTCACCCATGCGGCGGAACGTTGCGAAAGCCGTCAAGTCTTCAAGAAAGTCTTGAAGAATGGCGCTGTTGGGGTGTTTCAAGGCAAAATTCTGGTCAAACAGAAAGCGCAGAAGACCGATGGCTATCAGATCAGCCAGTCGCTTTTGCTGGACGGTGACAGTCAGTTTCTGGCCAAACCCGAGTTGGAAATCTACGCTGACGATGTCAAATGCAGCCATGGCTCGACCTCGGGTGCGCTGGATGAGGTGGCGCTTTTCT
>JBIHZO010000471.1:0-2944 GCA_044231405.1 Cypionkella sp.
CTTCGACCTTTGCGGCTTCTGCGGTTATGATCGCAGCAGCGTCCACTTCCTTTTGCGCAGTATTCTCGGGCGTCTCTGGCACAGCACGGCCATAGGCGTCGTCCATGTGGGGGCCGTCAATGGCAAGACTTTCCTCAAGCGTGCGGACTTTCACGCGCGTCCCGATGTCGACACGGTCGTACAATTCGATGGCGTCCTGATTGAACAACCTTATACAGCCAGCCGAAGTCGCATGGCCTATCGAGTCGTTCTGAATGGTACCGTGAATACGGAACATCGAGTCACGGCCCCCCCGGTACAGATACATTGCCCGCGCACCCAAGGGATTGTCCAAACCGCCAGCCCTGCCGCCTGCATATTCGGCATAAAGATCTGGACGCGTGCGCACCATATTCGCAGTCGGCTGCCAAGACGGCCACTTCGCCTTGCGCCCGATCACGCCAGTACCGCGGAACGACAGGCCTTCCCGGCCCACGGCGATGCCATAGCGCATGGCGCGGCCGTTTTCCAAAACGTAGTACAGCTTGCGCGAGAACGTATCGATGACAATGGTTCCAGGGGCCTCGTCGCCCCTGTAGTCGACCTCGGTCCGGGCACGGTCTTCGGCCAAAAGATGCGCCTCCACCGGCTGGATGAAAAAGCCTTCATCTTCGACCCCTTCGTAACCAGGCACCACTTGCGGCGGGGCATCGCCTTGTTTTGGCGCACCACAGGCGGCAAGCGCGGAAAGCGCCACAACCGAAAGCAAACGAAAGGCAAAATTGGTCACGGTTCAGACTCGGCAGTTGGAAAAGGTCATGGCACCTAGCGCCCGCGCTGCCCTATCCGTCAAGCCCCGCCGAAAAGGTTGAAAAAAGAAAAGCTGCTGGCGTTGTGCCCATGCGGCTTTTGATGCCCAAATATAGCAGACGCCGCAAACCTGCACTCAATTCAGCGTCATCTTTGGTCAGCAATCAGATACCTAATGGAGTGGCCGAAGCGGCTGCTACGAATCGACAAGAGTCGGTCCGAAGTTCTGGGTCCCCCCTGACGGTCTGTCCGTCAAGGGGGTGTTGAGGTCAGCCCACCACGTTGAAATCAGGCCCATAAGGATATTTGGTGATATCCTCGTTGCCATCTTCGGTGATGAACAAAATGTCATGCTCCCGGTAGCCGCCCGCCCCCGGTTGTCCTTCGGGGATCGTCAGCATCGGCTCCATCGAGATCACCATGCCGGGCTCCAGCACCGTATCGATGTCCTCGCGCAGCTCCAGCCCCGCCTCACGTCCGTAATAATGGCTGAGAACGCCAAAGGAATGGCCATAGCCAAAGGTTCGGTACTGCAGGACCTGGTGCTCTTCAAAGAAGGTGTTCAGCTTCTGCGTCACCTCGGCACAGGACGCACCCGGTTTCAGCAGGCTCATGCCATATTCATGCGCGGCGACGTTGATGTCCCAGATCCTGCGGCTTGCGGCGTCAACCTCACCCACGAACATCGTGCGTTCCAGCGCGGTGTAATAGCCCGAAATCATCGGGAAGGTGTTCAGGCTTAGAATATCGCCCCGCTGCAACTTGCGGCTGGTCACCGGATTGTGCGCGCCATCGGTGTTGATGCCCGATTGGAACCACACCCAGGTGTCGCGGTACTCGGCATCGGGGAAGCGTTTGGCGATTTCCAGTTCCATCGCGTCACGCCCCGCCATTGCGACGTCAATTTCGCGCGCGCCTTCTTTCACGGCCTCACGAATGGCAAAGCCGCCCACGTCGGCCACAGCAGCCCCGTGCCGGATGATCACCAACTCGGCAGCCGATTTCATCATCCGCTGTTCCATAGTGCCGCGCGAAATGTCGACCCCACGCTTTGGCTTCAGGAAATGGTTCAGCTTTTCCGACTGCACCAGCGTCAGGTGATCCGCCTCGCAGCCAATCACGCGGTCTTCACCCACCACTGACAGGATCGCGCGCCAGTAGTTATCGCGCTGCCAGTCGGTGTAGGTGATGTTGTCGCCATGACTGCGCCGCCACGGTTGCCCTGCGTCAATGCCTGCCGAAATGGTGACGCTTTGCGTCGGTGTAACCACCAAGCCATAAGGCCGCCCAAACGAGCAGTAAAGAAAGCCCGAGTAATAGGCGATGTTGTGCATTGAAGTGAAAACGCAGGCCTCTACACCGTGGATTTCCATCAACTCCCGCAGACCGACAAGTCGATCTGCGTATTCTTCGGCGGCGAAGGGCAGAACCCGGTCGCCTTGGTGAAAACGATACTGCTGCGGACGTTCCGTCATAGTTGACCTCATAGTTGGGGTCTGGTGCCTTCACCCGAACCCCGAAAGGTCCCGGCGTACAGGACGAAAGCAGGCTTCCCTGCAAGCGGTGGGTTCCCCCTGCGGCGACGCCATCGCCACGGCTTGTCATCTGAATAGCCGTGGCGCGGAATGCTGTCTATGGGGCTGTCGCAGGTGGGTGCATGATTTCACGCCTCGGCCCTGCGGCCCTAAACTGCCTTGCCCGCGAAATCTGCCGCCGAGTGGCGTTCCGGTACTTGTTCCGCGTCGTCCCCCCAGTTGCGGTTCACCAGTCGCCCCCGCTTCACCCCCGGGCGCGCGTCAATCTTTTCCGCCCAAGTAACGACGTTCTCATAGGATTTCACATCCAGAAACTCCGCCGCATTGTAAGCGCGGCCCAAGACCAGCCCGCCGTACCACGGCCAGATCGCCATATCGGCAATGGAATATGTATCTCCCGCAACGAAAGGAACCTCTGCTAAACGACGGTCCAGCACGTCCAGCTGCCGTTTGGTTTCCATGGCGTAGCGGTTGATCGGGTATTCGAACTTTTCCGGCGCGTAGGCGTAGAAATGCCCAAATCCACCGCCCACGAAGGGCGCAGACCCCATCTGCCAGAACAGCCAGTTCATCGTCTCCGTCCGCTCTGGTCCCTTCGCGGGCAGAAACGCGCCAAACTT
>JBIHZO010000472.1:0-2939 GCA_044231405.1 Cypionkella sp.
TTGATCGGAATGGGTTCATGCCCCAGATATTCTTTCGACAGCGCGTCCATGCCGTGCCCGTTCAGCCCGGCCTGCATGGCATAAGACAGCAACATGGTGTCATCAAAGGGCGCAATGCGGATGCCGTGGCGGGCGAATATCTTCCAGTCATATTTCATGTTCTGGCCGATTTTCAGAACGCTTGCATCTTCCAGCACCGGCTTCAAGGCGTCCAGCACGTCCTGCATCGGCAGTTGCCCCGGCACCAGATCGGTTGACCCGAACAGATCACCGCCACCCTGCTTGTGGCCCAACGGGATATAGGCAGCTTTACCGGCATGAACGCAAAGCGAAATGCCAACCAGTTCGGCCTGCATCTCGTCCAGGCTGGTGGTTTCCGTGTCCACCGCCACATGGCCAACGCTGCGCATTTCGGCAATCCAAGCCTGCAACTGCGCCATAGTGTTGATGTTTTGGTAACCCGCATGATCAAAGGGCAACCTGTCTGGTGCTGCCACATCATCATGCGCGCCTTCCACATGCATGCCCTTTGCCTCATCCAGCACCGGGACCGCCACCTTCAACCGCTCTGCCACACGCCGAGTCAGCGTGCGGAATTCCATGGCGTTCAAAAAGGCCATCGCGGTTTCGGCATCGGGGTCTTTCAACTCCAGAGACTCCAGCGTCGCATCCAACGGCATGTTGCAATCCAGCGCGACCAGACGTTTGGAGATCCGGATCAGATCGGCATTGTCCACCAAAGCCTCACGCCGCTTCGGTTGCTTTATCTCGCCGGCACGGGCCAAAAGCGTCTCCAGATCGCCGTATTCCTGAATGAGCAGCGCCGCCGTCTTGATGCCAATTCCCGGCGCGCCCGGCACATTGTCGACCGAATCCCCGGCCAGCGACTGCACATCCACCACACGGTTGGGGGCGACGCCGAATTTCTCGAACACCTCTACCAGCCCGATGCGCTTGTTCTTCATCGGGTCCAGCATATCGACGCCGTCGCCCACCAGTTGCATCAGGTCTTTGTCGGATGAGATGATCGTCACCGTGCCCCCGGCATCCCGCGCGCGGTGGGCCAAGGTGGCGATGATGTCGTCGGCCTCATAGCCATCCACTTCGATACAGGCGACGTTGAAGGCGCGGGTGGCGTCGCGGGTGTAGGCGAATTGCGGGCGCAGATCCTCGGGCAGATCGGGACGGTTGGCCTTGTACAGCGGATAGATATCGTTGCGGAACGTCTTTGACCCTGCATCAAAGATCACCGCAAGATGGGTCGGGGCCTCTGCCTTGCGGGTGCTGGTCAACTCCCCCCACAGCAGGTTGCAGAACCCTGCGACGGCACCCACAGGCAGGCCATCCGATTTCCGCGTCAGCGGTGGCAAGGCGTGATAGGCGCGGAAAATGAAGGCTGACCCGTCGATCAGGTGAAGATGGTTGCCCTTGCCAAATGCCATGTTCCGCCCGCCCCATTCCCGTTTGGCACAGTATTGCCACGAAGCCGGGGGCGGTTCCATCCCCCGCTTAAGGCGCGGTCTGATGCCAGCCCAAGGCAAAGGACACAGACTGCGGTGTCGGCGTCCAAATTCCAAACGGCACACCAGCCGCGCGCAGCGTCTCACCCACCCAGGAGTTGCAGGTGTGGAACAGATGGAAATCGCCACGCGCCGCGAAAAATGCATCGGTCGGGGTGAAGCCGTCATAGGGCAGAGGGATCGGCGCCGCGGTCTGGTCTTGCTGAAAGCTGGCGTCGATGGCCGAAAGCAGCGCCGCGAACTGCGGCTCTGACAGCGTCATGAAAGACAGACCCGGCACGCCTTGCACATTGCCTGCCACGTCCAGGCGCATCACGGCAGTCTCCCCGATTGCCGCTCGCAGCACGGACAAGGCATGGATATCGCTGTAAGTACCTGCCGTGGTGTAAAACCCTTCCGCCCCCCAACCCAGCACCAGCCATTCAGCATCCGCATTGGAAATTGGCACCCCCGCCGCCTCGGCATAGGCGAAATGCGCACGGGTGTCGGGTGACAGCGGGATCAGGAAATCGTAGTGGATCGGTCCGCGCGCCAGCCCGATCAGATACGCGGTGCCGCCGGGCAAGTCAGCATGTGCCCCGGGCATCATCGCGCCAACCGTCGCCGCGCTGAAATAGGTCAGGAGCAAAGCGACCAGCCCCGCCGCGACACGCAAGGGCCAGCGCCGCAAAGGCCTAGTGATCGTCGTGGGCGTGGGCGCGGTCAATTTCATAGCGCTTGTCGCAATAGCCGCAAACCACAAAGCCGCTGTCTTCAGGGATGGTCAGCCAGACCCGCGGATGCCCGCCCCCACCTTCGCCCCCATCGCAAGCCACTTTCCAATGGGTGACAGTCTGGGTCTGCGTGGCATTCATCGACATGGGAGGCGTCCTTGACTTGGGTTGCCTTATTCTAACCGCTCAATTCATGGGGGCAAGGGGCCTGTATTCGCAACAATTTGTCTAAAATTTGCGTTCATCTGTCCGAAAATATCCCGGGGGTCCGGGGGCTGGCCCCCGGCGCTGGCCAAGCCAACCTAATCCCCGATCATCCGCGACCGCGCCTTCAGCGCGCTCAACCACGCCAGCCCATGCACTGTGGCCCGCGCAGGGCGGTACTCGGCAGCAACCCAACCGTCAAAGCCGCACTCATCAAGCGCTTTGCACAAGCCTGTCAGATCAAACCCGCCGCCTCCCGGCTCATTGCGGTTTGGAAAGCCGGCGATCTGGATGTGGTTGATGCGATGCTGGTGCCGCGCCCAGACCGCTCCCGCATCGCCATGGATCCGTGCCGCGTGCCACAGGTCGAACTGTATCCCGAGGTTCGCCAGCCCCAGATCATCCAGTATCCGTCCGGCCTGATCGAAATCGTTCAGGAAATAGCCCGGCATGTCATCGGTGTTCAACGGCTCCAGACACAGCCGCTGATCGGGTGCCTGCG
>JBIHZO010000473.1:0-2938 GCA_044231405.1 Cypionkella sp.
TATGTGACCCATGATCAGATCGAAGCGATGACGCTGGCCGATCAGATCGTTGTGCTGGAAAAGGGCGAAATCCGGCAGGTCGGTACCCCTTGGGAACTGTACAACCGCCCCGCGAACCGCTTTGTTGGGTCCTTCATCGGGTCGCCCGCGATGAACTTTCTGGCAGGCACCGCAACTGCGGAACCGGGCGGCTTGCGCGTGGCCTTGGGCGATACCTCGGTTCTGCTGCCCGCCCGTGCCGGGTCTGGCCCGGTGGAACTGGGCATCCGCCCCGAACACATCCGCATCAGCCGCGATCCGGGGCAGATCGCGGGCAAGGCGGTGGTGGTCGAATATCTGGGCAACACCAGCTATGCCTATGTCGAAACCGCGCTGGGTCAGGTGATCGTCGAGGCGGATCAGATCGAGGGCATCGCCTCGGGCGATGCCGTGGGCCTGACAATTGACGCTGCCCACGCCCATGTGTTCACCCCATCGGGGCAGGCGATGGAGGTGGCATGACATTCGGGCAGATGGATGGGAAAGAGGTTGGGCTTTACACCCTCACCTCGGCGGCAGGATTGCGGGCTGCCGTCACCCCCTATGGCGCACGGTTGGTGCAGCTGTGGGTGCCAGACCGCAACGGCACGCTGGGCGATGTGGTGCTGGGCCATGACCGGCTTGAAGATTACGTCACCCACCCCACCTATTTCGGTGCAACCTGTGGGCGCTACGCCAATCGCATCGCGGGCGGGCGCTTTACGCTGGACGGGGTGACGTATCAACTGGACCTGAACGAAGGCGCGAACCACCTGCACGGCGGGCAAAGCGGTTTTGACCGCAAACTGTGGGCGGTCAAGGACTCCGGGCCAAGCCACATCACCCTGCAAACCACGTCGCCCGATGGGGAAATGGGCTATCCCGGCGCCTGCGATCTGCAAGTGACCTATCGCTTTGACGGCGAACATTTTGTAATCGAGATGACGGCCCGCACTGACGCGCCCACCGTGATCAACATGGTGAACCACGCCTATTTCAATCTGGCCGGGTCGGGCGATGTGCTGGACCATGTGATGCAAGTGAACGGCGAAACCTACACCCCCGTCACCGCCGATCTGCTGACGACCGGAGAGGTGCGGGCTGTTGCCGCGACGGGGTTTGATTTTCGCAAGGCCCGCAGTCTGCGTGACGCCATGGCCGATTTGCCCGATGGCTACGATCACAACTGGTGCCTTGGTGGTTCTGGCCCCGCTGTCACCCTGACCGACCCCGCGTCAGGTCGGCGCTTGCGGTTGTGGACGGATCAACCGGGGGTGCAAATCTACACCTGCGGGCAGATGCGGACCCCGGTGCCGGGCAAGGCGGGCGCGGTCTATGGCCGCTTTGCGGGGCTGACGCTGGAAACGCAACGCTATCCCTGCAGCCCGAACCATCCGCATTTCCCCAGCGCCGTGCTGCGCCCGGGCAAGGTTTATGCGCACCGGATGGAACTCGCCTTCGACACGGTCCCACTGCCCACGCCGCCCCGGACCTGATCCGGCGCGGCGCAAAGACTGGCGCTTGCCTCGGCCCTGAACTACTCCCGCAGCCAAACCTGCATCGGGTTCGACCCCCGATTGCACCAGATGTAATAGGGCACTCCGGTCAGGGTGGCCGCACCCTCGCCCGGCGGGGTGCCGCGATACAGGGTTTGGTCCCAACCCGCCGCATCCAATCCCTGCGCCTCTGCGTGGATCAAGGCGATGCCGCCCAGCAGATCGGGCGCGAACCGCGCCGTCAAAGCGGCCCCGCGCGGCAGGCGCAGTTGCGACAGCGGCAAAATCTGATCCCTCTGTTCGAAACAGTAAACCAGCGGACCCCGACGCAGCGCCACGCGGCCCACATCCGCGCGCACCGACGGATGCGCATAAATCCGTTCAGGCTGCATCGGCAGCACCAGATCCACCACATCGCCCTTGACCCACAAGCGCGTCAACCGGGCATAGCCACGCTCTGGCGTCACCGGTTGCGCCACCCCGTTGATCGCCAAACGCGCCCCCGTGGCCCAACCCGGAATGCGCAGCGACAAGGTGAATGCCCCGGCTCCGTCAGGGTCCACCTCTACCCTGATTGCGCCATCCCACGGATATTGCGACGTCTCGGTGATCGTCACCTGCCCGCCCGCCACCGGCAAAATGCCCTGCGCCCCGCCATACAAATGCAGCGCCACCTCGCGTTCGGCCACCCCAAAGACATAGCCACCGACCGAGGCCACCAGCCGCGCCACGTTCATCGTGCAGCAGGGGCAGGGGTGCCAGTCCCAACGATGGTGGCTGCCGTCGCTGTCCAGCTTGTTGTCATAGAAATACTGGGTGCCATCACGCGACAACCCGGCCAAGGCGTTGTTGTACAAGGCCAGTTCCAGCATGTCGGCATATTGCCCGTCCAGATCAAGGTTCAGCATCCGCGCAGCCCAGAACACCATGGCAACGCTGGCACAGGTTTCGGCATAGGCGGTGTCATTGGGCAGGGCGTAGTCGGTGGTGAAGCCCTCATTGCTGGCCGATGGCCCAAAGCCCCCCGTCACATACATCCGGGTTTCGGTGACATCGCGCCACAACACCTGACAGGCGGCCTTCAGATCGGCGTCATCATGTTCGGCGGCCAGATCGGCCATCGCCGTATACATGTAGAAAGCGCGCACGGCATGACCCACGACCTTGGTCTGCGCCCGCACCGGCAGATGCGCCTGCCCATATTCATAGGTGCCCTGACCGTAACTGCCGGGGGACTCGCCGCGCGCGTCACGTTCGATGTCAAAGTAATGCGGCTGGCTGCCGCGCTCGTCGATGAAATAGCTGGCAAGGTCCAGATACTTGCGCTTGCCGGTCGCGTGATAGGCCCGCACCAGCGCCAGCTCGATTTCCTGATGCCCCGGATAGCCGCGCTGCCGGCCTGCGCCGCGACCAAAACGAGCGGC
>JBIHZO010000474.1:0-2935 GCA_044231405.1 Cypionkella sp.
CCGAGCGTAATTTGTTCGATGAGCCAATCAAGGAAGAACCGTGCTGCGGGCGAAGGATCGCGACCGGCGGGGATCACCACATGATATCTCTCCTCGGGCGTCAGGCTCACTCGCCCTATGCGCACAAGCCTGTTGTCGCGAAGCAGATCAGACAGCAGAACCGACCACCCCATCGTGACGCCTTCGCCATTGAGCGCTGCCTGAACGGTGTCGGAATAATGGTTGAAACGCAGGCGGGTATGCTCTGCCGCATAATCGAATGCGGGACCAAGCCGAAGGTTCTTGCCCCATGCCCGCCACGGCATCCACGACGGGTTCACAAGATCTGATCCGATCAGCGGCAGGTCCATTATATCTGCAGTTTCGGGATCGACGCCAAGACGCAACAAGAGCGACGGGCTACATATTGGAAAGGCATGTTCTTGCCGGTTGGCAAGGCTGATAGCGTCTTCGAAAGGTGGCTTTCCATAGCGCATGGCAAGGTCAAGCCGCGCCTGCCGCAAATCCATTGGGGCATCATCCGCGAGCAGGCGAAGTTTGATATTTGGGTGTCTTGCGCGGAAATCAGGCAATCTTGGCATAAGCCAGAACTGGTTTGTCGCCAAGGTAACGCCAATAGAAACCGTATCCGGCACCTCTGGCCGTCGAATCGTGTCGATCACTTCGGATATGTTCGAAAAGGCGGTGCTGACCGATGCCGCCAAAGCCCGTCCCGCCGGTGTCAGGACAACTCTCCGATGCGCTCGAAAGAAAAGCGGACTGTTGAGTTCTCTTTCGAGAGCTTTGATTTTTTGGCTCACTGCAGCCTGCGTCACGCCCAACTCGCTTGCAGCAATTGTAAAACTGCCAAGCCGTGCTGCACTCTCAAATGTAGACAAGAGATTTATCGAGGAAACGTTGCGGCGCAGTAGGGTCACGGCAGGTACCTCGATGCAATTGGACTAAATTCGCATAAGATGGGCTAATCATTTTGTCGAGCATTTATGCGGTTGAAGCTCAAGCCTTCGTGTCGCAAGTTCGCAGGCGAAACCGCCATTCCGGCCCTTGCCACGGGACCACCGTCCATGAACATCTCGACCCTCCTCATGTCCCAGCGTTCGGGCCGCGGGCTCGATCGCCCCTTCTACACCGATCCCGCAGTCTATCAGGCCGATCTGGAGCAACTCTGGTATCGCGAGTGGATCTATGCCGCATCCGCGGCCGAATTTGCAAAGGCGGGGGCTTACGTCACGATCCAGCTCGGCACCTATCCTGTCGTCATCGTGCGCGGGGCAGATGGCCAGATCCGCGCCTTCCACAACGTCTGCCGCCACCGCGGCCAGCGCCTTTGCGCAAAGCCCTCGGGCCAGACCGTCAAGCTTGTCTGCCCCTACCACCAATGGACCTATGAAACTGATGGCCGCCTGCTTTGGGCGCGTGACATGGGTCCCGATTTCGACGCCAGCAAACACGGGCTGAAGCAACTGCATTGCGACATCGCGGCAGGCATGGTCTTTGTCTGCCTTGCCGAAACCGCCCCCGATTTCGCCGCTGTGAAAGCCGCCGCCGACCGCTATACCGCTGGCCATTCCATCGCCGACCTCAAGGTCGCGCACCAGTCGCGCGTCCTGGAAAACGGAAATTGGAAGCTCGTGCTGGAAAACAACCGCGAATGCTACCACTGCGCGGGGGCCCACCCGTCACTCTGCCGCACCTTCGACGACAACCCCGATCTTGTCGGGGCAGACGACAGCCTGTCCTCGCCCGCCGGTGCCGCCCATGTGAACCGCTGCGAAGATGCTGGCCTGCCCTCGCGCTACCTGATCTCTGACAACGAACAGTGGCGCTTCGTCCGCATCCCCTTTGTCGGTGACGCGCTCAGCTACACGATGGACGGCAAGGCTGCTGCGCCGAAGCTGCCGGACATGCCCTTTGCCAATGCCGGATCGCTCTTGTTCTTCCATTATCCGAATACATGGAACCACTTCCTGTCCGACCATGTGCTCAATTTTCGCGTCCTTCCGATCAGCCCGACGGAAACCGAGGTCACGACGACATGGCTGGTGCACAAGGATGCCGTCGAAGGCCGCGACTACGACCTGACCCGCCTGACCGAAGTGTGGGAGGCCACCAACGACGAAGACCGCCGTGTGGTCGAGGAAAACCAGTTCGGCATCAACTCGCCCGCCTATGAGCCAGGCCCCTATTCGGTGCGTCAGGAAAGCGGCGTGATCCAGTTCGTCGACTGGTATGTGAAAAGCATGATCCAGAAGCTCGGCCCGCAATCCGTGGCGGCAGAGTGATGGGAAATCCGCGCCAGAACTGGACCGCCGCCCCGTGGAACGATGCCGAGTTTCTGGAATGCGCGATGGTCATTCCCGAAACCACGGATACGGCCACCATCGCCTTCCGCGCGCCCTCGGGCGCGTGGTTCGACTATCAGCCCGGCCAGTTCCTGACGCTTGAACTGCCGATCCCCGGCGGCACCGCTTCGCGCACCTATACCATCTCGTCCAGTCCTTCGCGGCCGCTGTCGATTTCCATCACGGTCAAGGCGCAGGCAGGCTCCATCGGCACCCGCTGGATGCTCGACCACCTGAAACCCGGCATGCGGATCAAGGCCTACGGTCCCGCAGGCCAATTCACCTTCCACCGCCATCCGGCGAAGAAATATCTCTTCATCTCGGCCGGATCGGGCATCACTCCGATGATGTCGATGACGACATGGGCATGGGACTCGGGCGAGATGCCCGACATCGCCTTCGTCCATGCCGCCCGCAAACCCGCCGACATCATCTTCCGCCGCCGGCTCGAACAGTTCGCCGCCCGCGTTCCCGGCCTGCAACTGCGCTTCACGGTGGAAGAGGTCGACCCGTTTGAAGTCTGGTCGGGCTTCCGTGGCCGCCTGAGCCAGATCATGCTCGGGCTGATGGCCCCTGACTATCTGGAACGCGAG
>JBIHZO010000476.1:0-2926 GCA_044231405.1 Cypionkella sp.
AGCTGCGGCCATCCTGCCAAGACCGAAATTGTCTGACGAGACCAGCGAGGTGTAGTGCGATCCGGGCAAAAGGCCGGTCGGCACATTTTCAAGCAGCACAAGACGGATGCCTGCCGCCGAAACCCGCCTGAACGCCGCCGCGACCTGTTCGTTTGCAACGGGCAAGGCCACAATCGCATCCGGTTTCGCGGCAATCAGTCGATCCAGTTCGGCCACCTGCCGATCCGCCGAAAATCCGCAATCGACCACCTCGGTGACGATCACACCGCAATCCCCGAAAATGCCCAGCATCCCTGAAATCTGCAGCTTGGCCCAATCGCCATTCAGCGTGTGCAGAACGATGGCCACCCGGTAGCCTGCCGCTTTGGCCGCAGCACAATCCTCGGGCAAAAGGGTCACTCTTTCGGGCGGAGCCGCACGTTCGCCGTGGGGGCCAAGTCCGGAAATCGTCATGGCGCGGCCCTTTCTTGCGCTGATGGCGGTACGGCGGCCGATTGCGGCACCTCGGCATTGTCTGCGCGCGCGCGAAAGGCGGCGAAATCGGGATGCAAGGTTGGGTTGCCCTGAATGATCCAGTCTTTCAGAAAGGCAGGTGCAAAGATCGCCTCAGATGCCACGCGCGCAGCCCCCACCAACCCAGCCGAACTGCCCATTTGCGAGCGGATGATCCGCAAATCGCGCGTCACCAGCGGGTGGGACGCGCCGTAAACCGCCTCACGGATGCCAGCCAGCAAGATATCGTTGGTTTGGGCCAGCGTGCCAGATAGCACAATGATGTCCGGGTTCAGGGCGTTGGCCAAGGTGGCTACAACCTGCCCGATCAGATGGCCCGATTTGGACAGGATCGCCACGGCGGCTGGATCGCCGATCTGTGCGGCCTGTGACACTTCTATTGGGGTAATCTCGCTGCCGCGCCGCAAAAGGTCGGCCAGAACCGGACTGCGGCCAAACTCTGCGGCGACCCGCCCTTCGCGCTGGATCATGTCAGACCCTGCCATGGCATCCAGCGAGCCGTTCACCCCATCCGACTGCACCGGAAGCGCGCCGATCAGACCTGCGGCCCCTTGGGCGCCGCGATAAAGCTTGCCGTCGCACACGATCCCCGCGCCGATCCGCCGTCCGACCTTTATGAACAACATCGACCGCAGGCCGTGGCCTGCGCCGGCATGCAATTCGCCCATGGTCATGGTTTCCACGCTGGACCGCATCCAGACCGGCACACCGAATTGGCGGGTCAGCGTTTCGATCAGCGGAAAGTCTTCCCATGCAGGCAACACAGCGGGAGTCGCCGTCATGAAGGTATCGTCGCGCCCGGCAGGCACCGTGCCGGGCAGCGAAAGCGATATCCCCCAAGGAGCCGTGTGGGTGGTCTGACGTTCCAGACACCAGCGGAACAAGGCCGCCAGCCGGTTTGCCAACTGTGCGGCGGGGGCCGTCAGGTCGGCGGCCTCGTGATGTTCGGTCAGCAAGTTGCCCGACAGGTCGGATACCCCAACGCCGATGGCCGTCTGGTCCAGCGTGGCCACCAACACCAGCCCGCGCCGGGCCGAGAAGCGCACAAGGCGCGGCGCGCGTCCGCCGGTGGCAAGCCCCAGTTCAGACTCGTCAACAAGTCCCAGATCCGAAAGCGACTGCAATCTGTCGGCCACCACGGCCCGTCCCAATTCGCTTTCGCGCTCCAGCGCCTGCCGGGTGGTCGCGCGTTCGCTGCGGATCAGGTTCAGGATTTCCACCAACGAAGGCGCCGCTGTCTCGATGGTGCGCGGACGACCTTTCCCGCGTGCGCGGGTCGATTCGGCGGTTTCGGAGGCGTGCAGCGTCAAAAGTCTCTCCTGTGCTCTGTATTTACACAGATAGTTGCGTCGCTTTGGTCGTTCAAGCAAATACTTTTGCTGAAAATCAGCAAAAGATGGCATAGATATGCCGAAATATAGTTGACCCATACTGATTCTAGACGTAATGAAGGCCAAGCGGCTTGAGGAGGCCGCGAGGAGGGCGGGTCGGGCGGACAAAGTGCCGCAAGACCAAAAAGGGGGAATTACCGATGGTCGCGTGGAAACTGGCGTATCACGCCAATTGCTGGGGGGCGCTTGGCGGCAATGCCGTGGGGGTCACCTCAATCACCCAACTCAGCTATCGCACCTTCGGCGCGATGGATCGGGCCTTCGCCGACATCGCGGCGGCGGGGTATGAGGGCGTGGAACTGTTCGATGGCAATCTGCTGGACGCGACGGCTGCGGAAATGCGGCGGCTTTTGGCAGACAGCGGGCTGGCCTTGGTGGGCACCTATGCCGGCGGGAACTTCATCTTCGACGATATCCTGCCCGAGGAATTGGCGCGTGTGACCCGGGCCGCCGACCGCGCCGCCGAACTGGGCGCGCCGCACCTGGTTGTGGGCGGCGGGGCCAAGCGATTTGACGGGGTACGCGAGGCGGATTATCACAAGCTGGGCGCGGCACTGGACCGGGTCAAGGCGATTGCCGATGCCCGGGGCTTGCGCGCCCATTACCACCCGCATCTTTCCACCATCGTCGAGGGTCCGGCCGAGGTTGCCAAGATCTTTGATCTGACCGCTATCGATTTCTGCCCCGACACGGCCCATCTGGCAGCTGCTGGTGGCGATCCTGCACAACTGATCCGGGATCACGCCGCGCGCATTTCCTATGTGCATCTGAAAGGGTTCCAGAAACAGCCCTTTGCCTTCACCCCGCTGGATCGGGGCGATGTGCCCACCGGCCCCATTCTTCAGGCGATGAAGGAGGTGGGTTTTGCCGGCTGGGTTTGTACCGAACTTGACAGCTGGTCCGACCCTGCCGAAGGGGCGCGCATCAGCCGGGAGTATCTGAAACAGGCTATGACGGTCTGAACCGCCAGCCTTTTACCGGGGGTGACCCCTTATCTTCTTTGGGAGGAAGACATCATGATT
>JBIHZO010000477.1:0-2924 GCA_044231405.1 Cypionkella sp.
TATCCGAAAGCCTGCAGGCGCATGGTCTGTCGGTGCGCGCACGGCTGGACCGTCTGAACGGCGGTGCCGCATGAGCAACCGCATCTGCGCCATCGACATTGATGAACGTGGGCTGGCCCGCCCGACTGCCGAAATCGAGCAGGAACGCAAGGTCGCGATCTTTGATCTGCTGGAGGAGAACTCTTTCGCCCTGCCGCAGCGTGAGGACCGCGCCGCCGTGCCCGGCCCCTACCGGCTGGGTCTGGCAATCCGCGAGGGGCGGCTGGTGTTTGACATCACCACCGAGGCCGCTGAAAAGGTTGGGGAATTTCATCTGTCCCTGGGTCCGTTCCGCCAGGTGGTCAAGGATTACTTCCAGATCTGCGAAAGCTATTTCGAGGCCGTCAAACGCCTTCCTCCCAGCCAGATCGAGGCCATCGACATGGCAAGGCGCGGCATCCACAACGAGGGCGCGTCGGTGCTGCAAGACCGTCTGAACGGCAAGGCCACGGTCGACATCAACACCGCCCGCCGCCTGTTCACCCTGATCTGCGTCCTGCACTGGGGCTGACGATGGCATTTCCGCAAGCCGTCCTGTTCTGCTGTGACCACAACGCCGTCCGCTCGCCGATGGCCGAGGCGCTGATGAAGAAACTGTACGGCCAGCGCGCCTATGTGCAGTCGGCGGGGGTCAAGAATGATATGGAGGTGGACGGCTTTTCCATCGCGGTTTGCGCCGAACTTGGGATCGAACTGTCACGCCACCGCTCACGCTCGTTTGAAGAAATGCAGACCATGGGCGATGATCTGGGCCAGTTTGATCTGATCGTGGCGCTCTCGCCTGCCAGCAGACATGCCGCGCTGGATTTGACCAAATCCTACCATCTGGACATCGAATACTGGCCGATCATCGACCCCACCGCGATTGGTGAGGGGCGCGATGCGAAACTGGCCGCTTACCGACAGGCGCTGGATCAGATCAGGACCCGGATGCTGGACCGCTTTGGCCCCGCGAACGCCGCCTGAAATCTGACCTGCAAGATTCATTTCTGATGTGCCAAAGGTCCGACCCGAAGACACCTCCGGCCGCCGGGCAGGTCTGACCCGCTGGTGCCTGGCCGGGGCAGGATCGGGCGGCACAGCGGCAACAACAGGATCTTCGGCAATGACGCCAGCGACCGGATCCGTGGCGGTGCGGGCCATGACACCCTGATCGGCGGCGAAGGCTTCGACGCCAGCCCGGCCACCGTCGACAGCGAAACCTTTGCCTTCAGCGGCACCGTGGCTGCGGCCCACGGGCTGTGGACCTTTGGCATTGGCACTGACCTGCGGCTGCGCGGCGATATGACGGGCGACGGGGTCGCGGATTTCGAAATCCAGATCAAGGCCATCAACAGCCTGCAGGTCGCCGGCTTCCTGTTCCAAACCTTGCTTTGCGCTTTGGCCCCGTCTGGGCCCCGGCGATCCGCCCAAGCGCGCGCCGCCATGATTTCCGGCAGGTGCGCCTCAATCCATCCGGTCAGAGCCGCAACCCGGTCCGCCGCCTCGCGCCCCACAGGTCAGGATCATCGCCTTGGCCCGTAATGCAGCCGCAGATCTGGGCGTGATCGTCCGCGCCTTCGATTACACCAAACCCGAAACATTGACGCCCGCTCTGACCCATGTCGACGTTCTGATGCTGATTTCATCCAATGATTTCAATGATCGGGCCGAACAGCACCGCGCGATCATCGACGCCGCCAAGGCCGCTGGCGTGGGGCGCATCGTCTACACCTCGATCCTGAAGGGCGACGGCTCGACCTTGCTTCTGGCTGCGGATCACATCGCGACCGAAGCGGCGCTGCGGGCCTCGGGCATCGCCCACACCCTGCTGCGCAACGGTTGGTACACCGAGAATTATACCGGATCACTGGCCGCTGCGGTTGCCCATGGCGCGATGATCGGATCGTCCGGGGCGGGCCGCATTTCCTCCGCCGCCCGCGCCGATCATGCCGAGGCGATTGCGGTTGTGGCCAGCACGCCGGGGCATGGCGGCAAGACCTATGAACTGGCGGGCGACACCGCGCACAGCATGGCTGAAATGGCCGCCGAAGTGTCGCGTCAGAGCGGGAAAACCGTGCCTTACAATTCCCTGCCCGCCGATGTCTACGCCGGAATTCTGGTGGGCCTTGGCCTGCCCCAGGGCTTTGCCGAGATTTTGGCTGACAGCGATGTGCAAGCGGGGCAAGGCGGTTTGTTGGACGAAAGCCACACCCTGTCGCGCCTGATCGGCCGCCCCACCACGCCGATTGCGGCCACCATCGCAGCGGCATTGACGGTGTGACGCAAAGGCAGGGCGGCGCCATCCGCCCTGCTTATCTTGCTGACAATCGGTGCGAAATCTGCGACAACTGTGAAGAAATGGTTAAAATGGGCGTGTCAAGCCATTGAAATCATTCGCAGTTAAAAAGGTCCCAACTCGGGACCGCAGCCAGAGGCCGCCATGACCCATCCCACCCTGACCGCCTATTACGCCGCCTTCAATGCGGGCGACGCCGCCGGAATGCTGGCCTGCGTGACCGATGATGTCGAACACCGCGTGAACGAGGGCGGCATCCGAATGGGCCGCGCCAGATTCGCCGAATTCTGCGCCCATATGGGGGTGTCCTACCGAGAGCAGCTGCGCGACATCCAGCTGTTCACCAACCCCGAGGGCAGCCGCGCCGCTGCCGAATTCGTGGTCCACGGCCAGTACCTGAAGACCGACCCCGGCCTGCCTGACGCCCACGGCCAAACCTACATCCTGCCAGCCGGATCGTTCTTTGATCTAAAGGACGGCCAGATTTTGCGCATCACCACCTTTTACAATCTGAACGACTGGATCGCACAGGTTTCGACATGACCGGGGCAGAGGTCCGCGCCCTGCAAGGCCCAGATCTGGAAGCCGCCCTAGACGACGTCGCCGC
>JBIHZO010000006.1:0-24271 GCA_044231405.1 Cypionkella sp.
CATCGATTTCCTGCGTCGGATAGGCCCGCAACTGCTGGTGATATTCATCCATGGCGCGCGGGATCACGTCAAAATGCATCCGCTTGGCGGTTTTCGGCTTTTGATACATGAAGTACGACAGGCTTTCAGACGAGGCATAGGTCAGCCATTCGTCAATCGTCAGGCCATTGCCTTTGGACTTCGAAATCTTCTGGCCCTGATCATCGAGGAACAACTCATAGCTCATGTGGTTCGGCTTGCGCCCGCCCAAAACCTCACAAATCCCGTCATAGATCGGGGTGTTGGTGGAATGGTCCTTGCCATACATCTCGAAATCCACATCCAGCGCCGCCCAGCGTGCGCCGAAATCGGGCTTCCACTGCAGTTTGACATTGCCGCCCGTCACCGGAAGCGTCCACTCGCGGCCCGTCTCATCATCGAAGGTGATGGTGTGGTTGACGGCATCGACATGTTTCATCGGCACATAAAGCACCCGGCCCGTCTCGGGATGGATCGGCAGGAAACACGAATAGGTCTGCTGCCGCTCTTCGCGCAAAGACGCCAGCATGATCGCCATGATCTTGTCATAGCGTTCCGTTGCCAGCCGCAGCGTGTCATCGAATTTGCCGGATTTGTAGAACTCGGTGGCGCTGATGAATTCATACTCAAAGCCGAACGTGTCCAGAAACCGCCGCAACATGGCGTTGTTGTGCGCGCCAAAGCTGTCGTACAGACCGTAGGGATCGGGCACGGATGTCAGCGGTTCCTGCATGTGCTGGCGCAGCATATCCTGTTGCGGCACGTTTTCGGGCACCTTGCGCATGCCGTCCACATCGTCGGAAAAACAGATCAGCCGGGTGGGAATATCCGAAATCGCCTCAAACGCGCGGCGGATCATCGTGGTGCGCGCCACCTCGCCAAAGGTGCCAATATGCGGCAGACCCGAGGGGCCGTAGCCGGTTTCAAACAGCACATAGCCCTTCTCCGGCGCCTTTTTCTCATAGCGTTTCAGCAGGGCGCGGGCCTCTTCAAACGGCCAAGCTTTCGACTTCATCCCAGCATCGCGCAAAGCAGACATCGCGGCAACCTCCCAGCCGTGACGACCCCTTGTTGTCACAGGCCCTTGTCCTCTATTGCCGCGCCGCCGATAGGTCAATATTCTGCACCGCAACAAACAGGAGCAAAATCGTGCCGCACACCCCCCCCTCGCTGTCACCGCAAGATGCGCTGGTGGCCGTCATGATCGCGGTTTCGGCCTCGGATGAGCAGATGCGAACACCGGAACTGGTGGCGATTCAGCGCATGGTCAACCACATGCCGGTGTTTGCCGCTTATGACACCGACCGCATTCGTGTGGTGGCGCAGACGGTGTTTGACCTGTTCGAGGAAGAGGATGGGCTGGACGCCCTGTTCGGCCTGATCCGCGATGCGCTGCCAGATCGGCTGAATGAAACCGCCTATGCCCTGGCCTGCGACGTGGTGTCAGCGGATGGTGGGCTGACCGATGTCGAATTGCGCATGCTGGAAGAGGTCCGCGAAGAGCTGGCGATCGACCGGCTGCACGCCGCTGCCATCGAATGGGGCGCGCGCGTGCGTCACATGAAGCCGTAAGGCTGTCCTCGACATTCACATTGGCTCAAATATCCCCCGCGGAGCGTCCTGCGCCCGGCGCAAATGCGACCTGTGCCAGTATCAGCAGGGTGGGTGCCAACCCCCGCCCTTACCCCTCGCCCCCCGCAATCGGCGCTTTTCCGGCCGCCAGATCGCGCGCCTGCGCAACCCAGTTGTCACGCGTCACCCGGCCTTTGAAGCCCTCCAGATTGTCATCAACCCAGGCGATCTCTGCCGCAGTCCAGTTGGCAATCTGGTCAAAGTGGTAAAACCCAAGGCTGTGGCACAGCAGTTCCAGCTTGGGCCCGATGCCCTTCACCAGCTTCAGATCATCCGCCACCCCGCCCCGCGCGCCAGTCAGACCTTGCGGTCTGGCAGCCACTGCTGCGACGGCCAAGGGCTTAGGATCGGTCCTCACCGCAGCAGGCATCATTGGCGCTGCCATGGCCGCCAGCGGGGCCGGGGCCTCGGCACTGGCCACAGCCGCGCCAACCTTGGCCACAGCCTCGGATGCGATGCGGGCGGCGGTCAGATCGGCCTCAAGCCCGGCCACTTTGCCCGACAATTCGCGCCCGCGCGCGGTGCAGGTGGCCAGATCGGCGCGCAGACGGTCGGACTCGGCGGTGTCGGTGACCGTCACCGCCGCCTGCCGCCCCCAGAAGATCCAGCCCACCAGCACCCCAAGCCCTGCCGCCAAGGCCAGCAGCACCCAGATTTCCGTCAGCAGAAAACCCCATTTGTGAAACATTGCAAAACTCCCTGACACCGGACCACAAGGCCCGTCCTATTCCCAACTGTTTGTTATTCCGACCAAAGCACCGTGGTGCGCCGGTTCTTGGCGCGGCCTTCCTCGGTTTCATTGTCCGCAATCGGCTGATCGGCACCGTAACCCTGCGCCCGCAGGGCCGCCGCCGGCACGCCGCGCGCAATCAATTCGCGCCGCACCACAATCGCACGTTTCTGGCTCAGGCCCAGGTTGGTCACAGCGTCGCCCGAGGCATCGGTATGCCCGCCGATTTCCGCCTTCAACCCTGCGGTTTCGGCGCAAAGCGCCATGATCGCGGCCAGATCGTTGATCACCCGCAAGGCGCTGGCGTCCAGTTCATCCTTGCCGGACACAAAGTTGACGGTGGTCCCTGCCAGCAGCCCGTCCGAGGCCGTCTGACAACCCGCAAGCCCCGGATCAACCTGCGGCACGTCCAGCCAATAGCCGCCCATGAAACGCTGCGTCTTGGCCGTGGCTGCGTTGACTCGGGTGTCGCCGTTGACCCCGGCGGGTATCGCCTGGGTGATGGTCGCGGCCAAGCCGCCGGCCGTCAAACCTGCCTGCACCTCGGCTGCGTCAACATCGCCTTGCACGGTGCCGGTTGCCGTCAGACCCTCGGGCGTTGCGGCAATTGTCAGGGTTTCCAGACGGCCCAGCCAATCCTTCAGCCCGGCATAAACCCCGGCATCGCCCGCAGCCCCGATCAACGCTTGCGTCACCTCGCCCCCGATCGCGGGCAAGCCCAAAGCCGCCGCGATATCCGCCAAAGCCAGCCCCTTTGGCAGCTTTCCGCCAACAGTGGCCCCGGTTGCCGCCGCAAAGTCCAAGGTGTAATTTGCCGGCGAGCCGTCGTCGAGCAAGGTGATGTCCTTGCTGACAGCGCCCTCTGGCAGCCCCGCCAAGGCCGCGTCCACCGCCGCCGCTTCGTCCGGCCCCAAAGCTTCGCCGCTGATCGTCAACGTGCCATCCGACATCGCCAACGCGCCCTTGTTCAAAGGGGCGAGCGCCGCGATACCCTTGGTGGCCAGATCGACCCAACCCGCAGGCGCACCCGCCGCCAACGTCAGATCGGCCGCCTGCGTTTCCAGCAACCCCGTCCCCAGCAGCCCGCGCAGGGCTTCGGTCGGCACAAATCCCTGCGCCACCAGCCCGCCCGCATCCTTGACCACATTCAGAGTGAAGGGCGCGGCCGTCTCCAGCACCCGCAGATCATCCGTCACCACCCGCCGCCCCGGCACCTTGTCGAGCGCCGCCAACAGCGCAAGCCGTTCCTCTGGCCCGTCGGCGATGCCCGACAGATGGATGTCGCGGCCCGAAACGGTTGTGGTGGCACCATGCACCGACCCTGCCATCGCCTGCGCCGCCTGACCGCTGACAAAGCCCTGCATCCTTTGCGCGTGATGGCCCTTGGCCCACCAGCCCAACGCGCCCACTCCCACAACCAGAACCGCGATGCCAACCGCCTTGCGCATGACCGAACCCACCCCTGAAACCGTCGATTGAAGCGTGGCATTTGCGTCAAAACCGATCAAGAAGAAGTTTTGTGCCGCAAGGCGCAAGGCCAGCGGCAGTGGCGAAGTTGGGGATTTCATACCCCCCAAGCCATTGGTCTCTTGACCCAATGGCGAAACCAATGGCTGACCCGTGGGATATTTGAGGACAGATGCACCGGATTTGAGGCAAGCTTGAGTGGATTTTGCCTAAAGATAAAGCCCGGCCCAGCGTGCGATCAGTTGTCCCTGCAAGCGCCTTGCGCGTTTGGTCCATCCGGCGCCGCCTTCGGGGTCTTCGCGTTGCGCCATCGGCAGGGCGTCGCGGCGGGGCAGATCGGCGGTGAAGATCGCAAAGGCCAGCTCTTTGTCCGGGGCCTTGGTGACATAGCCCGCAAGGCAGGACACGAAGTTGAGCGTGCCGCTTTTGGCATGGCTGCGGATGGCGCTGTCTTTTTGCTCGCGGCCATCCGGCCCGGCCAGCCCCATCTGGCGCAGCAATCCGTGCAGCATTGGCCCGGTGGATGTGCCGCGCGCGCGGATCATCACCGTCATCATATCGGCGGCGGTGATCCGTGACGCGGGCCCCAGCCCCGAGTGATCGCCAAACACCCCGGTGATGCCAAAGCTGGCCTGCGCCCATGCGGTCATCGCCGCCGCCGATCCTGACAGCGTCGCAGCACCTGATGCCGTCAGCCCCACCGCCTCGGCTGTCAGGTTGGTGGAAAACTTCAGCATGCCGCGCAGCAGGTCGGGCAAAGGGTCGCTTTGGTGTTGCACGATCACTTCGGCAGCTGCGGGCAGAGTCGTGATGATCTGGGCGGCTGGCAGCACAATGCCTTGGGCCGCGCACAGGGTCTGGAACACTTCGGCGACATAGGGAGCCGGGTGGCGCACCGGCAACCAGCGGCTGCCATCATCGCCCAGCGCGGTTTCGGCCACAGACCAGTGATCTTCGGCGGGTGGGCTGGTCTCATAGGCAAAGATCGGCAGATCGCGCGCGGCCACCCGCATTTTCGCCATCTTCACCGGCGGCACAAAGCGTTCGCCGCGCGCGTCCATCGCCAGCGACCATTTTCCGTTGGCGCGCTTCCATTCAAAGTTCACGCGGTTGAAGTTCAGCATCAAGCCGGAAATCGCCGGATTGTAGCCGACGTGATCGGGCTGATCCGCCGCGATCCGGTCCATCTCCGGCAAAGCCCCCGCATAGGCCAGGAAGCGCCCGGTCACCCGCCGCACGCCGCGCGCCGCCAGGGACGCCACCAGATCGCCCATCTTGTCGGTGTCAAAGGTCGGATCGCCGCCACCGGCAAGGATCAGATCGCCGTCCAGCCGCCCATCGTTGATGGCCCCCGTGCGCAACACGCGGGTGGTGAAGCGATGCGATGGCCCCAGCTTTTCCAACGCATAAAGCGCCGTGACCGCCTTGCAGACCGAAGCCGGGGGCAGGGGCATTGTCGCATTGGTGCTTTCCAGCAACCGCCCCGTGCCGGCATCGGCCACGGCAAAGGCCACCACACCCGCGCCCAGCTTGGCTGCGGTGACCAAATCGGCAACGCCCTTGTCGGCGGGCCTTTCCGGGCGACGTTTCGGGCGCAGACTGTTGGCTGGCCCCTCGGCCCAAAGCGGCATCGCCACGCCGGCCAACAGTCCGCCCAAAATCCCCCGCCGTGTGAGATTGCCCACGATCCGCCCCATCTCGAAACCACCCCGATCTTTACCCGGCAGGGCAGGTCTGTGCAATCACCGCTTCCACTCGCCCCGCGCACGGATCTCGCTGGAAGACATGTCGTTCAGGGGCACGTTGACAAAGCACCACGCGGGTGCGGGCTTTGATCCGATGCCTTCGCCCCGGTAGATCCGGTGCACCTGAAACGCCCTTGCTGCCACCGACAGACGCGCCTGCACACCCGCACCGGGCCGGGCCAATACCCCCACGGGCACAGCGCGCAAGATATCGCGCCAGCGGTTCCACTTGTGAAACTGCACCAGATTGTCGGCTCCCATCAGCCAGACAAAGCGCACGCCCGGATAGATCGCCTTCAACCGGGCCAAAGTGTCTGCGGTGGCACGGGTGCCGAGGCGGGCCTCAAGATCGGTGATCCGCACCTTCGGGTCCGGCATCACCTTGCGCGCCTGCCGCATCCGATCCGCCATCGGCGCAGGCTGCCGCGCCTTCAACGGGTTGCCGGGTGTCACCAGCCACCAAACCTGATCCAACCCCATCCGCTTGATCGCCTCACGGGTGATATGGGCGTGGCCTTCATGGGCGGGATCAAACGACCCGCCCAAAAGGCCAATGACCATGCCTTTGTACCCGATGGGGAAACCCTGTTTCATCGCATATCGCTAGACCATCTTTTGCGGCGCTTGGAGGGTGAAAATGCGCAAAGAACGCAAAGACCCGCATCAAGTGGCAGCAAAGCCGGGATTTTCACGCGAAAGCGGCAGCCACAAAGCCGCCGCCATCGCCTTCAATCATCACGCGGCACCACGGGCAGTTTGTGCGCAATGCCTTTGTGGCAATCGATGCAGGTCGATCCGCCTGACAAGTCCGTCCCGTGCGCCACCGGTTCCATCTTTTCCTTGGACCGCGCACGCTGGGCGTCGAAGTTCATCGCGTCAAAGCTGTGGCAGTTGCGGCATTCGCGGGAATCCGTTTCCTTCATCACCTTCCACACATGGGTGGCAAGGCGCAGGCGGTTGGCCTCAAATTTTTCGGGCGTGTCGATCACCCCGGTCAGCTTGCCCCAGACCTCGGCGCTGGCCTGTACCTTGCGCACCATTTTTGGCCCCCAGGCATGCGGCACATGGCAGTCCGAACAGATCGCCCGCACGCCGGACGCATTCTTGAAATGCACGGACTGTTGATATTCCACATAAACCGTGTCGCGCATCTCGTGGCACGAAATGCAGAATTCCAGGGTGTTGGTGGCCTCCATCGCGGTGTTGAAGCCGCCCCAGAAGATGATCCCGGCCACCAGGCCAATCACCAGCAGCACGCCCTGACCCATCAGAACCGAGGGCCGCTTGAACCACCGCCAAAGCCTGCCAATCCACCCAAACATCGCTTTTCCTTTCAAACCGGGGTGCGGCTGCCAAGGCCAAAGCCCTGCCAGCCGCAGCGACGGCAAAGTGGTTACTCTTTCGGCAAGGTTGCCAGATAGGCGACCAGATTGGCCGAAACCTGATGGTCGATCGCGCGCAAGGCGGGCATCGCCTCGCCCGGTTGACCGTTCAGCACCTTGTGCATGACCTCCCAGGGGTTGTCGGACAAAGACCCAAGCGGCGGCATTTCCTTGGGCAGTTTGCCGTCAAGGCCATGACAACCGACGCAGGCGGTCACAAACACCGCTTGCCCGGCCGCCACATCGCCGGTCGAGGCTTTGTCGACGATGTATTTGGTGTAATCGACCTGACCCGCGACCACAAAATTCGCCAGATCAAGCAGATCCTGCTCGGCCAGCTTGTCGCCATAGCCGTGCTCGGGGGCCGCCAACAAAGCCACCACCGCCGCCGGATCGCCGCCGATCATGCCGTTGATGCCCTTGATCCCGGTGGCGTGGCTGCCCTCTTTATAGGCCCCCTCGGCACCCAGACCGTCCCAGCCGTGACATTCCTTGCAGCGCCAATTCGCCGCCGGGTCCGCCGCGTACTTCGCATTCGCCGCCGGGTACAGCGGGTGGGATTCGGTCGGCGCTTCGGCCTTCACCACCTTGTACCATTTGTCATAAAGCTTGCCGCCGCGCGCGATCGACCCTTGGTCAATCTCGGCCACGGCCATGGTTCCCAGCAAGATGCCACCCAAGGCCAAAGCCCCGATCACACCTTTGCGAAAACCGCTTCCGGGTTTCATCATCATAATGCTCCTCCTGTTACAGTCGGGTTGATGGAAAGAGGAGTGTGCCAGCGGCGCACATTCGCCCTTCCGGCGCATACTAGGCGCCAATTGTCGCAGGGCGCGCTGATGTGGATCATTGTGGGGCAACTGCACCGCCACTGTGCAAACCTGCACAGGGTCAGCCTGCGTTGCACTTTTCACCGGTTCCGGCTATGTCGCGTGCAACCCGATCTTATGGAGAATCCCCATGGCCTCGTATCAATACGTCTACCACATGGAAGGCGTCTCCAAGACCTACCCCGGTGGCAAGAAGTGCTTTGAGAATATCCACCTGAACTTCTTGCCCGGCGTCAAGATCGGCGTCGTCGGCGTCAACGGTTCGGGCAAGTCCACGCTGCTGAAAATCATTGCCGGCATGGACACCGATTTCAAAGGTGAGGCCTGGGCGGCCAAAGGCGCCAAGGTCGGCTATCTGGCGCAGGAACCCTATCTGGACCCGGCGCTGGACGTGAAGGGCAACGTCATGCTGGGCGTGGCCAAGCAGACCGCCATTCTGGAACGCTACAACGAGTTGGCGATGAACTACTCGGACGAAACCGCCGATGAAATGGCCGCGCTGCAAGACCAGATCGACGCGGGCAACCTGTGGGAACTGGAGGCCTCGGTCGGCGTCGCCATGGACGCCCTGCGCTGCCCGCCCGATGATGCCGATGTGGAATCCCTGTCGGGTGGCGAGCGCCGCCGTGTCGCCCTGTGCAAGCTGCTGCTTGAAGCCCCCGACATGCTGCTGCTGGATGAGCCGACCAACCACCTCGACGCCGAATCCATCGCCTGGCTGCAAAAGCACCTGATCGCCTATCGCGGCACCATCCTGATCGTCACCCACGACCGCTATTTCCTCGACGATATCACCTCCTGGATTCTGGAACTCGACCGTGGCCGCGGCATCCCCTACGAGGGCAACTATTCCGCCTGGCTGGAGCAAAAAGCCAAACGGATGAGCCAGGAAGCCCGCGAAGACAAGTCCAAGCAAAAGGCTCTGGAAAAGGAATTGGAGTGGATCCGCTCCGGTGTCAAAGCCCGGCAATCCAAGGGCAAGGCCCGTCTGGCGCGTTACAACGAAATGGCAGGCCAAACGGTGCTGGAACGGGCCTCCTCGGCCCAGATCATCATCCCGAACGGCGAACGTCTTGGGTCCAAGGTGATCGAAGTCACCGGCTTGAAGAAGCACATGGGCGACAAGCTGCTGATCGAGGATCTGACGTTCACCATCCCGCCGGGCGCGATTGTTGGCGTGATCGGCCCCAATGGTGCCGGCAAATCGACGCTGTTCCGCATGATCTCGGGTCAGGAACAACCCGATGAGGGCACCATCGTTCTGGGCAACACCGTGCAACTGTCTTACGTCGATCAGTCCCGCGACGCGCTGGACCCGAACAAGAACGTCTGGGAGGAAATCTCGGGCGGGTCCGAAGTGATCCAGCTGGGCGATATGTCGATGAACAGCCGCGTTTACACCGGCGCGTTCAACTTCAAGGGCACCGATCAGCAGAAAAAGGTTGGCCTTTTGTCGGGCGGTGAACGCAACCGGGTTCACATGGCGAAACTGCTGCGCTCGGGCGGCAACGTGCTGCTGCTCGACGAGCCGACCAACGATCTGGACGTCGAAACCCTGCAGGCGCTGGAATCCGCCATCGAAGATTTCGCAGGCTGCGCGATCATCATTTCGCACGACCGCTTCTTCCTCGATCGGCTGTGCACCCACATGCTGGCCTTTGAGGGCGACGCCCATGTGGAATGGTTCGAAGGCAACTTCGAGGCCTATGAGCAGGACAAAGTCCGCCGTCTGGGGCCGGACGCCTTGGAGCCGAAACGCGCGAAATACAAGCGTTTCAGCCGCTAACCACAGGGTGGGTGGTCCTGCGCCTCTGGCGCGGGCTCACCCACTTCCCCTCCAAAGACGCTGTCAGTGACGGTACCGCTCTACGGGGTGTCCCCGAGTGGCAAAATTCAGACTGCGGGCAGATGATCGGGCCAGATCACCCCGGCGTCGATGTGGAACAGATGCTGACGCATCGAAGGTGAAACTCCCTTTGGGTCAGGCGCAGGGCGTGTTTTTCACCCATTTTCCCACTGAACGGAACCAAACCCCGCCCCCAAGCGTTTCCCCCGCAAGACACGCAAACCCGCCCGATGGGCGAAAAGGAGGGCTAAATGAAGGGTCTGATTGCATGGTTCATGGGGGTGCCGGTGATTGCCATCATCCTGCTGTATTACTTCGACTTTTTCTAACCACACAGCCGAACGGAAGCCGGGTCGGGACCCGGTTTCCCGGAATGAAAAATGCCAGAGCTGTGCTCTGGCATTTTCACACAGAGGGCAGGCAACAAAAGCTACATCCGGCCCGTCAAAACCAAAATCAACACGATGATCAAAACAACGCCCAGCACACCGACGCCGCCGTTGCCAAAGCCATAACCATAGCCGCCCAACCGGCCGCTGAAACCGCCCAGAAGCGCGATGATCAGCACAACAATCAGAATAGTCCCTAATGACATTGCATTACTCCTTCAAAAACCACGATCCGACTTATTTGCTTTTCAATGCCGCCGCGACCTTGTCGACGGCTTCGTCGGCGGCGTCTTTGGCTTTGCCGACGGTGTTTTGCACCTTGCCTTCGACCTGATCCATCATGCCTTCGGCTTCCAGCTTTTCATTGCCGATGGTTTTGCCCACGCCTTCTTTGACCTTGCCAGACATTTCCTTGGCCGCGCCAATGATACGATCCTTGTGCATCAGACTTCTCCTCGGGTTCACATTTCACGGGCAAGCCCCGCCTGCCATCGAAGGACGGAATGCAGGACACCCTTCGACTGGCCGTTTGGTTTGCCTGAATGAAGAACGCAGCAAGGCCCGAATTGGTTCCTTGGGCGCAGATTATTTCCGAAAAGCCCCCGCCCCGATCAATCCGGCACCACCCTTGGCTTGCCCGCGTCGTCGATCGCCACAAAGGTAAACAGCCCTTCTGTCACCTTTTCCCGCGCAGACTGGCGGTTGCGCAGCACCCAGGCCTCAATCTGCAGACCCATAGAACTGCGGCCCACCCGCACGATCTGCACATAGATGCACAAGACGTCGCCCACCTTCACCGGACGGATGAACTGCATGGCATCAATGGCCACCGTGGCGACCCGCCCTTGGGCCCGCGCCGCAGCCACAATTCCCGCCGCCATGTCCATTTGGGACAGCACCCAGCCGCCAAAAATATCGCCATTGGTATTCACATCGCGCGGCATCGCAAGTGTGCGCAGCGTCAACTCGCCAGAGGGGGCATCAATCGGGTCCATCGGACCTCCACTGCACAAAGGTTAAGAATGGGTTAAATCTGTCAGGTCAAGTCATTGATTGAAAACGACAATAAAAGGGTCCCGAGTTGGGACCTAGCCAATCATCCCGCCATCGGAGTCATCGCCGGTTTGCTCCATCAGCCGGTCAAAGCTGGGCACCACAACGTGCCGCTTTCCCTCCAGCCCGATCACCCCATCGCGTTTCAAGGCGCTCATCTGGCGGCTGACGGTTTCCAGAGTCAGGCCCAGATAGTCGGCCATTTGCTCACGGGTCAGGGGCAGGTCGAACACTATCGACCCCTTGGGCACCCGCTGCGTCAGCGAAGCATCCCGCCGCGCAATGATCGCCAGAAGGCTGGCAATCTTTTCCCGCGCCGTCTTGCGGCCAAGCAGCAGCATCCATTCCCGCGCCGCGTCCAACTCATCCAGTGTCATCTCCAGCAAACGCTGGGCGACATGGGGGGTGGCGGCCATCATTTCCTCAAACGGCTTCTTGCGGAAACAGCACATGACCAGATCGGTGGTCGCGGTCACATCGTAGGCGGCAACCGGGCGTCCCGGGCGACCCACGAAATCAGAGGGCAACAAAAGCCCCACCATCTGCCGCCGCCCATCTTCCATGGTCTGGGTCAGCGTCGCAATGCCCGTCACCACCGAGGCCACAAAATCCATGCGGTCGCCGGACCAGATCACCGTCTGCCCCGCCTGAAAGCTGCGATAGTATTTGATCTCTTCCAACTGCTTCAATTCGTCAGTGTCACAGCGGGCACAAACGGCCCGATGCCGGATCGGACAATCACCGCAATCATGTGGCGCAAATTTCAGGTCGTGAATCGTCATGCCCGGCCCTTTCCGTTTGATCTGGGTCAAGGCGCAATGCCAAACCCTCATCCAAACTATCGCGATGACAGATCATTCGCAACTGATGCGCCTCGGTCTTTTTGACGCGCGCGTGCCCCGTTATACCAGCTATCCGACTGCCCCGCATTTTGGCGGGTCTGTCGGGCCTGTCAAATTCGCCCAATGGATCAGCGAGGTTGCGGCGGGGTCCGAGATTTCGCTTTACCTGCATGTCCCCTTCTGCCGCCGCCTGTGCTGGTTCTGTGCCTGCCGGACCCAAGGCACCACCTCGGATGACCCGGTGCGGGCCTATGCCAAGGTGCTCAAGGCCGAAATAGCGCTGTTGCGCAATCATCTGGCCCCCGGTGTCCGCCTGTCCCGGCTGCATTGGGGTGGTGGCACGCCCACAATGCTGCCCCCCGATCTGATGCGCGATCTGGCGGCGGCAATCTTTGATGTGGTGCCGATGGGGCAGGGTGCCGAATTCTCGGTCGAGATCGACCCGAATGAGATCGACGCCGCCCGGCTGGACGCTTTGGCGCAATCGGGGATGAACCGCGCCTCGATCGGGGTGCAGGATTTTGATCCGGAGATTCAGAAAACCATCGGGCGCGAGCAAAGCTTTGAGCTGACGATGGAAGTGGCGCAGATGATCCGCGACCGGGGCATCCAGTCGCTGAATGCCGATATTCTTTACGGTTTGCCGCATCAGACCAATGCCCGGATCGCGGATTCGGTGAACAAACTGCTGGCCCTGTCGCCCGACCGCGTGGCGCTTTACGGTTACGCCCATGTGCCATGGATGAGCCGGCGTCAGCAAATGATCCCGTCAGATTCAATGCCCACCCCGCAGGAACGGTTGGGCCTGTTCGAAGTGGCGCGGCAGTTGTTTCTGGCCGATGGTTATGACGAAATTGGCATTGACCACTTCGCGCGTCCGACCGATGGCATGGCGATTGCCGCCCGCAATGGGACGTTGCGGCGGAATTTTCAGGGCTACACCGACGACACCTCGCCGGTGCTGATCGGGCTGGGGGCCTCGTCGATTTCCCGCTTTCCGCAAGGCTTTGCGCAAAACGCATCGGGGACCGCCGACCACACCCGTGCCATCCGCGCCGGGCAGTTCAGCAGCCACCGGGGCCATGTGTTTTCCGACGAAGACCGCCTGCGCGGCCGGATCATCGAGGCGCTGATGTCGGACTTCCACGTGTCCCGCGCGGAAATCCTGCGCGACTATCAAGTGTCGGCAGATCGGCTGGAGTCGATGTTCCAGACCGCAGCCGCTGCCTTTCCTGAAATGGTCATACTCGACAACATGGGCCTGACCATTCCGCCGCACGCCAAACCGCTGACGCGAATGATCGTGCGCACATTTGACGCCTATGACCAAAGCAAGGCGCAGCATTCCTCGGCGGTTTAGCAAAAGCGCCACGCCGCCCCGGATCAGGCCCGGGGCGGCGCGGCGGGTGATCCGAAACCTTCGACATAGGCCATCATCTGCGGCAAGCACACGCCGCGCAGATCATAGCGTTCCAGCGCGGTTGCGCGCGCGGCGGCCCGCAATGGCGCAAAGCGGTCAGGTTCGGCCAGTGCGGTGGTCAACGCCCGAGACCAGGCGGCCACGTCAAAGAAATCGACCAGCGTCCCGTTGACGCCGTCGGTGATCGCCTCGGTCACAGGTGCCGTGTTTGATCCCACGATGTGACAGCCCGCCGCCATCGCCTCGATCATCGACCAACTGAGCACGAAGGGGTAGGTCAGATAGCCATGCGCCCGGCTGACCTGCATCAGCGCCACAAACTGCGGGTAGGGAATTTTGCCGACGAAATGCACGCGGGACACATCAATTCTGTCCCGCACTTCGGCCAGAAAGATCTCCTTCCAGCCCTTGGCATCCTTGGGCGCAGACCCATAGCTGACCTCATCCCCGCCGACGATCACCACTTGCGCATCGGGGCGCGCAGCCAGCACCGCAGGCAGGGCGCGCATGAAGATGTGATAGCCGCGGTACGGTTCCAGATTGCGGTTCAC
Organism: Cypionkella sp.; assembly: GCA_044231405.1. Classification (GTDB taxonomy): domain Bacteria; phylum Pseudomonadota; class Alphaproteobacteria; order Rhodobacterales; family Rhodobacteraceae; genus Cypionkella. Next base: position 13,906 of record JBIHZO010000006.1, read on the forward strand.
AAAGGTCAGCACCTCATCCCCCGCGCGCAGGGTTTGGCCGTTTGGCAGGACAAAGTCGGCTTTTGGATTGGGCGCCATCACGGTGGTATCAACGCCATCATGAATGACCTTGATCATCCCGCGCAGGCTGCCGGGATAGGTCGAGGCCTGCCATTCCGTCGGCGACAGCCCCGCGTCCGCATGCACCAGGGCCTGCCCCAGATGCCCCGCGCGCCCCTGTGCGATCATGATCTGATCAAAATTGCCGCTGCTGAATTCACGATCAAACCCCACATCCGCGCCGCGTCCCTTGTAGTAGAACTCGGCGTAGACGATCAGCTTGGCCTCTGGCCAGACCTCTTTCAGAAACAGCGTCTCGCCCCAGCCGGAATGGCCAAAAATCACATCGGGCACATAGCCCTTTTCGCGTCGCAGCTGCAGGGCCGCGCGGGCGACACTGACGCCGCGGTCGCTCATCGTGGTGTAGTTGCGGCCCAGACGGGTGGCGGCAGGGTCGACCTTGGTGGCCTCGTGCTTGTATTTCGACACCGGGATGGCACTGGCGCGTTGGTTGCCTCCATCGGTCAGCGCAAGGCAGTCATGCCCGCGTTTGGCCAACTCTGGCGCAAGATGCAGGAACTGGCCGGGGAAGTTTTGATGCACGAACAGGATTTTCATGAATGCGCCCCGAATGCCGCCGCCATCAGGGCGCGGGTGTACTCAGTTTGCGGCGCATCAAAGATCGCGGCACTGTCGCCCTGTTCCACCACATCGCCGTCTTTCATCACCATCACCTTGTGCGACAGGGCCCGCACCACCCGCAGGTCGTGGCTGATGAAGATATAGGCCAATCCATGTTTGCGCTGCAATTCCCGCAGCAAATCAACGATTTGCACCTGCACTGTCATGTCCAGCGCCGAAGTCGGTTCGTCCAGCATCACCAGTTTTGGCCGCAGGATCATGGCACGGGCAATGGCGATGCGCTGCTTTTGGCCGCCGGAAAATTCATGCGGATAGCGGGCGGCCATGGCCGGATCCAACCCCACTTCGGTCATGATTTCCGCCACCATATCCGCCCGGTTGCGCCCCGGTTCCAGCCCATGCACACCCAGACCTTCGGCGATGATTTCTGCGGCGGTCATGCGGGGTGACAGGCTGCCATAGGGGTCTTGAAACACGATCTGCATGTCGCGGCGGTAGGGGCGCAACGCTGCACCAGACAGGGTGGAAATATCCCGGCCCCTTATGGAAATCCGCCCTTCCGACCCGATCAGCCGCAGCATCGCCAGTGCCAAGGTGGTCTTGCCAGACCCACTTTCGCCAACGATGCCAAGGGTTTCCCCCGCGCGCACCGACAGGCTGGCAGCGTTCACCGCTTTCACATGGCCGGTGACGCGGCGCAGAAAACCCTGATGGATCGGGAACCACACCCGCAGATTTTCGGTGCGCGCGATTTCAGTCGCACCTTCAGGCACCGGGTCGGGGCGGCCTTTGGGTTCGGCGGCCAGCAGTTTGCGGGTGTAGGGGTGCTGCGGATTGGCAAAAATGTCAGCCGTTGGCCCCTGTTCGACAATCGCGCCGCCCTGCATCACGCAAACCCGGTCGGCAATGCGGCGCACGATGCCCAGATCATGGGTGATGAACAACAGGCTCAGGGATTCTGACCGCTTCAACTCGGCCAGCAGCTCCAGTATCTGCGCCTGAATTGTCACGTCCAGCGCCGTCGTCGGCTCATCCGCGATCAGCAGTTCGGGACCGTTGGCCAACGCCATGGCAATCATCACCCGCTGTCGCTGCCCGCCCGAAAGCTGATGCGGATAGGCGTCAAGGCGGCTTTCGGGGTTGCGGATCCCCACCTTGGTCAACAGATCCAGAATGCGGGCACGGGAGGCCGTACCGGTAAGGCCTTGATGCAGGCCCAGACTTTCGCCGATCTGCCGCTCAATCGTATGCAGCGGGTTCAGGCTGGTCATCGGTTCCTGAAAGATGAAGCTGATGTCATTGCCGCGCACCCGGCGCAGGTCGTTTTCCGACGCGCCGACCATTTCGCGCCCCAGATAACGCACCGAACCTGTCACAGAGGCGCTGTCGGGCAACAGGCCCACGGTGGACAGAGCGGTCACAGACTTGCCGGAACCGCTTTCCCCCACCAGGGCCACGGTTTCGCCCTTGCCCACGGTAAACCCGACTCCACGCACAGCATTGATCATGCGGCCGTCCTGCCGGAAGGCGATGTTCAGGTTTTCAACCTCCAGAACCACAGTCATTGGAAGGTCTTTCTGGGGTCAAACGCGTCGCGCACGCCTTCAAAGATGAAGACCAGCAGCGACAGCATGATGGCAAAGGTGAAAAAAGCCGTAAACGCCAGCGACGGCATTTGCAGGTTTTGCTGCGCTTGGCGCGAAAGCTGGCCCAGCGAGGGCAGAGAGGCGGGCAGACCAAAGCCCAGGTAATCCAGCGCCGCCAGCGATCCGATGGTGCCAGACACTACGAATGGCAGCATCGTCAGCGTCGCCACCATGGCATTCGGCAAAACATGGCGGAAGATAATCACCCGATCGGGAACGCCCAAGGCCTTGGCGGCGCGCACATATTCGAAATTTCGCGCCCGTAGGAATTCAGCGCGCACGACGCCGATCAGCCGTGTCCAGCCAAACGCCACCATCAGCAGGATCAGTATCCAGAAGCTGCGTTGCCAGACCGAAAAAACAATGATGATGACGTAAAGCTCGGGCGTCCCGCTCCAGATTTCCAGCACGCGCTGAAAAATCAGGTCAACCTTGCCGCCGAAATAGCCCTGAATGGCCCCCGCCGCGATACCCAAGGCCGAGGTCAGCACGGTGACAATCAGGGCAAAGGCCACTGACAACCGGAAACCATAGATCACCCGTGCCAGCACATCGCGACTGGTGTCGTCGGTGCCCAGCCAATGGATGCTGTCGGGGGCCGAAGGGGCCGCCTTGCCGCCCAAGTCGTTGATTGTGTTGTAGGAGAAGGGGATCGGCGGCCAGACTATGCTGCCCGCAGGGGCCTCCAGCTTGTCCAGTTCGGCGGCCTGAATCATGGCTTCCGGCTCGTCAAAACAATCGACCAGACCGCCGGTCAGGATCAGACACTGCACCTCAACCGACTTGTAATTGGCCTCTGTGCGGAAATCGCCGCCGAAATCGGCCTCGGAGTAAAACCGCAAGAACGGCATCCGCCATTCGCCGCGATAGTTCACCAGCAGGGGTCGGTCATTGGCCAGCACTTCGGCAAACAGCGTCACGCCGAACAGGATCGCAAACAGGATCAGCGACCAATAGGCCCGCCGATTGGCGGTAAAATTGCGCCAGCGGCGTTGGTTCAGGGGGGACAAAGCCATCAGCCCCGCCTTTCAAAATCAATGCGCGGGTCAATCCACACATACATCAGGTCCGAGATGATGCCGACCACCAAGCCCATCAAACCAAAGGCGAAAAGCGTGCCGAAGATCACCGGATAGTCACGTTCCACCGCCGATTTATATCCAAGCTGGCCCAGACCATCGAGACTGAAAATCGTTTCGATGATCAGGCTGCCGCCAAAGAACACCCCGATGAACAGCGCGGGAAAGCCCGCGATCACGATCAGCATGGCGTTGCGGAAGACATGGCCATAAAGCACCCGGTTTTCCGACAACCCTTTCGCCCGCGCGGTCATCACATATTGTTTCTTGATCTCGTCAAGAAAGCTGTTCTTGGTCAGCAGGGTCAGGGTGGCAAAGGATGAAATCGTGCTGGCCAGCACCGGCAAGGTGATGTGCCACAGATAATCGCCCACTTTGCCCAGCGGCGACAGGTCGTCAAAGTTGGATGAGGTCAGCCCCCGCAGCGGGAAAATCTGCCAATAGGACCCGCCCGCGAACAAGACCAGCAGCATCACCGCCACCAACAGGCCGGGAATCGCATAGGCGGCGATGATCACGCCAGAGGTCCAACTGTCAAAGCTGGACCCGTCGCGCACGGCTTTGCGGATGCCCAATGGGATGGAAATCAGATAGGCGATCAGGGTGGACCACAGGCCCAGGGTGATGGAAACCGGCAGTTTTTCGGCCACCAACTCCATCACGCCGGCGGACCGGAAATAGCTTTGGCCGAAATCAAAGCGCAGGAATTTGCCCATCATGATGGCAAACCGTTCCACCGCCGGGATCATTTCCTTGTCGCAATCCTTGGCCTGTTGCTCCAGCTTGCCAACATAGCCTTCGGGGCAGATGAAGCGGGCAAAGCCGAATTCGACCTCCAGCTTGGCGCGAAACTCGGGTGGCAGACCGCGCGCGCCGACATAGCCGCCGTCGCCCACCTCGGCCCCCGGGTCACCCGAACCCGTGACCGCCTCGATCGAGTCGCCGTTGCCCTCCAGCCGCGCCTCTATCTGGTCAAACGGGCCACCGGGAACGAATTGGGTCAGGCCAAAGTTGACGATCATGATCCCCAACAGCGTGGGGATCACCAACAGCAAACGGCGCAGGATATAGGCTGCCATGGGTTACTTCAGAGCGCCTGACGCCTTCAATGCGGCGGCTTTTTCGGGGTTGAACCACCAGAAATCCATCTCGCCCAAAGCATAGGGTGGCAGGGTTTCGGGATGCTCGTATTGGTCATAATAGGCGACGGTGTGGGCGTCCTTGTACCATTGCGGCACCCAGAATTGTGTCGACCGCATCACCCGGTCAAAGGCTTGGGTCACGATGTCCAGCTCTTCGCGGGTCTTGGCGGCCTCGATCTGGTCCAGCAGCTTGTCAATGGCCGGATGGGCGAAACCGGCGCGGTTGCGGGTGGAATTGTCAGCGGTGACAGAGGCATAGCCCTGTTTCATCTCTGATCCCGGCTCGTAGCCATTGATCGCATTGCCAACGATGATGTCGAAATCAAACGTCGGCGGGTCAGACCGCTGGCTCATCTGCGCGGGGTCCACAAGGTTCAGGGACGCGTCGACGCCCAAGGCGCGCAGGTTTTCGACATAGGGGCTGATCACCCGTTCAAAGGCCGGGCTGTCTTCGAGAAATTCGACCGAAAGCACTTCACCCTTGGCATTGCGCCGCATGCCGTCATCACCCGCCATCCAGCCGGCAGCGTCCAGCAGCGCAGAAGCGCGGCGCAGGTTGCCACGGTCCATATTGGCATCGGCACCGGACACGGGGGCCATCACCGCAGTGTCCGTCAAAACGCTGGCGGGCAACAGGCCTTCGTCGATCAGCGGCTGCAGAATGGCGGTTTCCGCGGGCGAGGCGGGCCCAACCGCCGCCATCGCGGTGTTTTCAAAGATCGAGTTGATCCGCGCGTAAAGTCCGTAAAACAGCGTCTGGTTTGACCATTCAAAGTTGAACATCAAGCCAATCGCTTCGCGCACCCGCGGATCCTTGAATTTCTCGCGCCGCAGGTTGAACAAGAACCCCTGTCCAGAGGCGATAGAGCCGTTCGGCAGTTCGGTCTTGATCACCGCCCCGGTCTTGATCGCGTCAAACTCATAGCCGGTTGCCCATTGCTTGGACGAGTTTTCAACCCGGAATGTGTAAACCCCGGCCTTGAACCCCTCCATCGCTGCGTTGTCGTCGCCAAAGTATTCGATCCGGATGCGGTCGAAATTGAAACGACCCAAAGTCAACGGATGCGCGGCCCCCCAATAGTCGGGGTTGCGTTTGTAGACGATCTGCTGGCCCGGCTTTATGCTGTCCAGCACATAGGCACCGGTGCCAAGGAAAGGGGTCAGGCTGGACTCCTCCAGATCATGCTTGTTCGCCGCAAAATCCGCCCGCGACATCACCGAAAGGCTGCCCGCCGTGGCCGGCATATCGCGGAACGGCGTGCCCGGGGTGAAGGTGAACTTGATGCGGTAGGGGTCAAGCACCTCAACCGACTGGAATTTTTCGTTAAAGACTGATCGGAATTCGGCAATGCCCTTGTCGCGGAAGGTTTCATAGCTGAACAGCACGTCATCGGCGGTCATCGGCGTTCCGTCCGAAAACTTGACGTCCTTGCGCAAGTTGAAAATCACCCAAGACCGGTCTGCAGGGTATTCCATGGTCTCACACAGCAAACAGTAGGCCGCTCCGATTTCGTCATCGACGCCGGACAATATCCCCTCAAATGGAATGGCCGAAATCGCTGCAGGCACGCCTTTGACGGAATAGCGGTTCAGACTGTCAAAGGTGCCGGGCGACCATTCCGAAATCTCGCCGCCCTTCGGGGCATCGGGGTTCACATAGTCCAGGTGCTTGAAATCGGCAGGATATTTCAGGTTTCCAAAGGTCGAGATGCCATGAGACACGATCACCGCCGCCTCTTGCGACTGCGCCGATTGACCCCAAAGCGCCGCCGTGATCGCCAGCAAGCCGGCCCCCAACAAACCAACGCCGCGCGTCCCCTCTACAGCCTGCGCTTTGATCATCCGTGTCATGCCCAAACCCTTCTTCCCTGCATGGCTTTTGCCACATCATCCTTAACTTATGCTAAATCGGAACCTGTCCAGCCCACAAGGCGCGAATGCGTGAATGGGGCGTGTGCGAATCAAAAAGGCCGCCCCGAAGGACGGCCTTTTGAAAAGCTGGGCGCATGCGTTACTGCGTCGACGCCAGATAGGCGATGACGTTGGCGCGGTCTTCGACCTTGGGCAGACCCGCGAACGACATTTTGGTGCCCGGAGCATAGGCCTTGGGGCTGGTCAGGAAGGCCTGAAGATTTTCGGGGGTCCAGACGTCGGCCGCCATGCTGACCAGAACTTCGGAATAGCCAAAGCCTGCAATAGACGCTTTGGCGCGGTTCACGACGCCGTTCAGATGCGGGCCGGTGCCGTCTGCGCCATCGACCTTGTGACAGGCCTTGCACTTGCCAAACACCTTTTCACCGGCGGCCGCGTCGGCTGCGGCGTAGACATCGGCGAACACCGGGCCTTCGGCAGCGGCTTCTGCCGGCGCAGCGCCTTCGGTTTCAATGGTGTAGGCTTGGGTCACAGCCTCTTCGCCATGCGCGGAGGGTGCCGTCGTGTAAAGGCTGTCAGCTGCCCATGATCCGAACATGAAGATCAGCAATGATCCACAAACAGCCCCGGTTGCTTTGGTCAATGTCATCGTGTCGATCATGTCGCGCCTTTCTTACGGCTGGTTTGGCCGATACGTCGTTTGAGCGGTATGTACCCGCTTCCCCCGCCCTCTTTCAAGGTATACTAGCGCGACCAATCGCCCCTTTGAGGGGGTTTTTGGGGTGGAGTGTCACGAAATGGTCGGTCGGATCGCTTTTCAGGGTGAGCTTGGGGCCTATTCGCATCAGGCTTGCCGCCAATCTCGCCCCGATTTGCAGGCGGTGCCCTGCGCCACCTTTGAAGAGGTGATTGAACGCACCCGGTCCGGCGACGTTGATCTGGGCATGTTGGCGGTGGAGAATTCGACCTATGGCCGCGTGGCCGATGTACACCGTCTGTTGCCGCAATCGGGGCTGCACATCATAGATGAGGCCTTTGTGCGGGTGCATATCAACCTGCTTGCGGTCAAGGGCACGACGCTGGACCAAGTCCGCCGTGTGCGCTGCATGTCGATCCTGCTTGGTCAATGCGGCACCTTCCTGAAGGATCACAATTTGGCCACTCTGAACTGGACCGACAACGCCGCCGCCGCCCGCGATGTGGCAGCGCTGGGTGATCCGGCAGAGGCGGCGCTGGCGAGTGAACTGGCGGGTGAAATCTACGGTCTGGACGTGCTGGCCCGCGAGATTGAGGATCAATCGAACAACACCACCCGCTTTTTGGTGATGTCACGCGCGCCCGACCACAGCCGCCGTGCGGACCACATGATGACGACCTTCACCTTCCGCGTCCGCAACATTCCGGCGGCGCTTTACAAGGCAATGGGTGGCTTTGCCACCAACAGCGTCAACATGACCAAACTGGAAAGCTATATGGTCGGCGGCAGCTTTACCGCGACCGAGTTCTACGCCGATATCGAAGGCCACCCCGAGGATGCCAATGTCAAACTGGCGCTGGACGAGCTGACCTATTTCACCAGTCAGGTTGAAATATTGGGCGTCTACCCCGCAGACCGTCGGCGCGCCTGACCTGTCCCCCGCGTCAGATTTTGCGCGCCAGCAGATAGCGGGCCTCAATGTCGCTGGCCAGTTGTGCCACACGCTGGTCGAACTTGCGGTCAACGCGCGCCCGCGCGAGGCGCAGCGATTGCAGGAACAGCCGTGCCGCCAGCGATCTGGGCAGCACCTCGACCACCACATGCACCCTTGTGCGCCGCGCCGACATTTCCATCAGGTCCAGCTTGGCCGTGCCCTCAACCGCGTTTGACTGCGCCGCAAAGGCCAGCGTTGACGGCTGTTCCAGCATCACCAGCCGCAATTCGATGGAGCGCAATTTGCCACGGTAGGAAAACCGCGACGCCCAAGTCATGCCGGGGCCGGGGCGCGTCAGCTTGTCGGTGCGCTGCACCTCGACCCCGCGTCTCATGGCAGAGCGTTCCCAAGCTTCGAAATCCGACATCGTGCGGTAAACGAAATCCAAGGGGGCTTCGATGTCCTGTTTGGTGGTGAATCTCATCTTGCCCGCCCCTTGCGCCTTGCAGCCGGGTCTCGGCGGTGGCGATGTGGTCCTGATTGCAGGGAAAGTGCCGTTAATCCAGCCGATCTGCAAGCCAGTTGGTCATCAGGAAATGCGCAATCGCGCCTTTTCGGCCCGGTTTGATCACCGGATGCTGCCCGGCCAACACTTGCACCAGTTCTTCGCGCGTGACCCAACGGGCGTCTTCCAACTCTACCGGGTCGATGGTGATCTGATCCGATGTCGCCTCGCAGATACAGCCGAACATCAGCGAGGCGGGAAACGGCCAGGGCTGGCTGGCCAGATAGCGCACAGCGCCCACCGTCACCCCGGTTTCCTCAAACACTTCGCGGCGCACGGCGGCCTCCAGCGGCTCTCCGGGTTCAACGAAACCAGCCAGCAATGAATACATGCCTTCGGGCCAAGGCGCAGACCGCCCCAACAACAGCCGGTTGCCGCGCACCACCAGCATGATCACCACCGGGTCGGTGCGCGGGAAGTGCTGGGCGCGGCAGGCGGGGCAACTGCGCTGCCAGCCGGCATTGACCACATCAGATGCGACGCCACAGGCCGCACAGAAGCCGTGGGTGCTGTGCCATTGCAGCAAGGCCTTGGCCGTGGCCGCCAGTTCCGCGTTGCGCGGCGACAGCGCGGCCATCACTGCGCGCAGATCCTGAAATGCGTGGCTTTCGGGCAGGGCCGGGTGGGTCTGCAGGCTTTGGTCCACAAACCCCGCCTCCACTGCCTGATCGGGCTGCCAGCGCGAAATATCCACCGCGAACCGCGCAACGCCCGTATCCAATCCCAGAAACAGCGCCGGTTGGCCACCCGCCAACACCGGGCTGTCCGCCGCGACCCATGCCAGCCCATCGCCCGCGATCAGCGGCTTGCCGCGCCACAGCGGCAGCACCGTGCCACCCGCCAACAGCGCCGCCATCCGCGCGGGATCGCAGCGCAATGCCGCCGCCCGATCAAGCCCCGATCCGCCGAATGTTACATTCTCTGCCAGCCGCATCTTCGCCCCCACAGTTTTCTGCACGCTGTTTGCCACGTTGCCGCGGCCGCCGCAAACATCGGATTTGGCTGCGAAAATGCAACTCATAGGAGAAAAGTTTATGAGACATTCGCGTGCGTCTTTTCAATTTTCCTGAAAAGTGAAAGCAAATTGCAGGCGAGCCTTTGGAAGCCGTTCCAGTCTTGGCCGCATACGAAGGCTTGGCGATGAGACACCTGAATGACGGCCCACTGCAGGCTGCGCCCATGGTCACGCCCGCAGGCGCGAGGGTGGCGTTGCGCCTGCTGGCGACGTCAGATTTGCACGCCAACCTTCTGGCTTGGGATTACCACGCGGATCATGAGTGCCCGACGCGCGGTCTGGCGCGGCTGGCCACCCTGATCCGCCGGGCGCGGGCCGAGGTGTCCCACACTCTTCTGCTGGACAATGGTGATTTTCTGCACGGCACCCCCTTGGGCGACCATCTGGCCGCACATCCGCTGCAAGGCCGCCTGCATCCGATGATCGCCGCGATGAACCATCTGCGCTATGACGCCGCCACCCTTGGCAACCATGAGTTCAGCCACGGCCTGCCCTTTCTGCGCCAAAGCTTGAAAGGCGCGGATTTTCCCTTTGTATGCAGCAACATGCGCGAAACCGGACCAGATGCCACCGCGATTGCAGCGACCCATCTGATGCTGACCCGCGATGTGGTGGACAGCGACGGTCAAAGCCACCGTCTGCGCATCGGCGTGCTGGGGTTTTTGCCGCCGCAAACGCTGATCTGGGAATGGCGGCACATGCAGGCCTGCACCGAGGCCGACGATATTCTGGCCA
>JBIHZO010000381.1:0-3778 GCA_044231405.1 Cypionkella sp.
CGGCGACGCGGGCCGTGCCTGCGCTGCAAGCTGCGGGGGCCGATCTGGTGATCGCGCTGTCACATTCGGGCATCGGCGATGTTGGGGGCGGAGATGAGAATGTGTCGCTGGCTCTTGCCGCCTTGCCCGGCGTTGACGCGGTGATTGCCGGCCATACGCATTTGCAGTTTCCCACCGCCGAACAGGCGGATCTGGCCGGGACGCCCGCTGTGATGCCGGGGTTCTTCGGCTCGCATCTGGGCGTGATCGATCTGCAACTGACCCAAACGCCAGCGGGCTGGCGCGTGACCCGCCACCGCGCCGAACTGCGCCCGATCGCGCAGCGCGATCCGGTCGATGGCAGTCTTGTGGCATTGGTGGCGGACGATCCTGCCATCGTGGCCCTTGCCTTGCCGGACCACGACGCGCTGCAAGCCGGCTCCGGTCAGACCATCGGCCACACCCCCCGCCGGCTGCACAGCTATTTCGCGCTGCTGACGCCCAATCCAGCCCTGTCACTGGTGGCTGCAGCTCAGGCCGCGCATCTGGCCGAGGCGCTGACAGGCACGCCGCATGCGGACCTGCCTTTGCTGTCTGCGGTCGCCCCCTTCAAAGCCGGCGGGCGCGGTGGGGCCGAGAATTACACCGACATTGCCGCAGGCCCGCTGCGCCTGCGCCATGCGACCGACCTTTACATTCACCCCAACAGCCTGATCGGGCTGCGCGTGACCGGGGCCGAACTGGCACTGTGGTTGGAACGCTCGGTCAGCCTGTATCACCAGATTGCCCCCGGCGCGCAGGATGCCGACCTGATCGACCATAATTATCCCAGCTTCAATTTTGACCTGATTTTCGGGCTGTCCTACCGGATTGATCTTGGCCAGCCCGCGCGCTTTGATTCACTGGGCCGCGTCGCCAACCCCCTCGCCCATCGCATCACCGACCTGCGCCATCAAGGCGCCCCCGTCGTCCCGGATCAGGTGTTTGCGCTGGCCACGAACAGCTATCGCAACGGCGGCGGCAGTGGCTTTGTCGCCATCACCCCGGCGCATGTGATCTGCGCCTCACCCCAAGCCAACCGCGATATCGTTGAGGCGTTCATCCGCGCGGGCGGTCAGGCCGCTTTCCCGGCTCATCCCGATTGGGGCTTTGTGCCAATGCCGGGCACGCAGGTCTTGTTCGACAGCAACCCCCGTGCGGTTGCCTGCCTGCCCGAGGTGCCGCAGCTGAACCTGACCCCTCTGATGCGCCTGCCGAATGGCTTTCAGCGCTTTCGCCTGCATCTGTGATCGGCTATCGGGGGCGCAGCCAACCGGGGGGCGCAGATGTTTGATGCCATACTCTTTGATCTTGACGGCACGCTGATCGACACCGAAAGCCTTGCTCTGGCCGCAGGGATCGCCGCCTTTGCCGATCTGGGCCATCCGGTGACAGTGGATTTCCTGCATGCGCTGGTCGGGGTCGATCTGCCCACTGCTGCACGGATCATCGAAGCGGCCCACCCAACGTTGGATCAGGCCGCGCTGCATCCGGTCTGGCAAAAGGGCTTTGTCGCCGCAATGGAACGTGACGGTCTGGCGATGAAGTCCGGCGCAGTTGATCTGCTGTCAGCACGGTTGCGCCCGATGGCGCTGGTGACATCTTCGGGGCGTTCCGAGGCGCATCGCAAGCTGGCGCTGGTCGGGATTGCCGGGCATTTCGACGTGGTCATCACGCTCGATGATGTCAGCGCTCCCAAACCGTCGCCCGCGCCTTACCTGTTGGCAGCGGAACGGCTGGGCGTGGCCCCCGCGCGCTGTCTGGTGTTTGAAGACAGTGAAACCGGGGCCGAGGCCGCCCACCGCGCCGGTTGCTTTGTCGTGCAGGTGCCCGATGTCGTCCCCAGCGCAGGCCGCTGGGCGCATCATCTGGCCGACGACCTGCTTGCGGGCGCAAGACTGGCGGGGCTGGTGATCTGACCGCACGAATTTCCAGTCAGGCCCGCTTGCGCAGGCGCAGCACTTTGCCTATATCGGCGATTGAGAGGTTGGCGCGGGTAAGCGCCTCGCCAACCCGGTCAGGTCCGGAAGGAAGCAGCCGTAACGAGCCCCGCTTGGGTCGTTGTCAGCCTCTCACCTCACTCCCCCCAGTGTTGATAAGCCCGTCCCGACTTTGGTCGGTCTCTCGAATTTAACTAAAATTTCATTCATCTGTCCTAAAATATCCCGGGGGCCCGGGGGCTGGCCCCCGGCCATATCCGCCTAAACCCCCGCGTGGTGACAAGCCACCTGATGGCTGTCCCCCAACAACTCCGGCACCGCAGTCGCGCAAATTTCCGTCGCCCGAACACAGCGCGTGCGGAACACGCAGCCCGAGGGCGGGGCCATCGGCGACGGCAAATCGCCAGACAGTTCCACCACCCGCTTGGCACGCTCTTTCACCGGGTCGGGAATCGGCACCGCCGACAGCAGCGCCTGCGTGTAGGGGTGCAGCGCGCCCCCAAACAGATCGGCGCTGTCGGCCACTTCCATCACCCGGCCCAGATACAACACCATCACCCGGTCGGAAATATGCTTCACCACCGACAGATCATGCGCGATGAAGATCATCGCCAACCCCAACTCGCGGCGCAACTCGGCCAGAAGGTTGATCACCTGCGCCTGAATCGACACATCCAGCGCCGACACCGGCTCGTCACAGATCAGCAAACGCGGCTCGCAGATCAGCGCCCGCGCGATGCCGATGCGCTGACATTGGCCGCCCGAAAACTCGTGCGGATAGCGGTTGATCTGGTTGGGCAGCAGGCCCACCCGGTCCATCATCAACTGAACCCGCGCCTTGATTTCAGGCGCGGGCAAGCCGGGGTGATGGGTTTTCAACGGCTCTGCAATGATTTGACCAATGGTCATGCGCGGGTTCAGGCTGGCCAGAGGGTCCTGAAACACCATCTGAATATCGGCCCGGTAAGGCAGCATTTCCCGCCGCGACAGCGCCAGCAAATCCTGCCTGCCCTGCCAGACCACCCGGCCCGTCGCCGGCACCATCTGGATCAAGGCGCGGGCCAGAGTGGACTTGCCGCAGCCAGATTCCCCAACAATCCCAAGCGTCTCCCCGGCCCCCAGCGTAAAATTCACCCCGTTCAGCGCCTTCAACGCGCGCGGCTTCGTCCAAGGCATGTCGCCTTCGCGGCTGATGTGAAACGTCACGCGCAGGTCGCGCGCCTCCAGCAGCGCGGTCATGCCAATTCCTCCAGCGAACGGTTGCAGGCGCGTTTGCGGCCCGGGGCAAATTCGGTCAGCGGGTCCAGATGATCGCGGCAATCATCGCCCGCGTGATCGCAGCGCGGCGCAAACGGGCAGCCCTTTTGCGCCCGCGTCATGTTGGGCGGGGAACCCGGAATGCTGTCCAGTTGCGCCCCGTGCTGATCCACCCGAGGGATCGCCCGCAGCAGACCACGGGTGTAGGGGTGGGATGGTTCGTAAAACAGCGGATCGACCGGCGATTGCTCCATCACCTGACCGCCATAAAGCACAATCACGTCGCGGCAAAAGCCCGCGATGACGCCCAGATCATGCGTGATCAAAATCGTCGCCATCCCGAAATCGCGCTGCAAATCGGCCAGCAAATGCATGATCTGCGCCTGCACCGTGACGTCCAGCGCGGTGGTCGGTTCATCCGCGATCAGCAGGTCAGGCTTGCACAAAAGGCTCATCGCGATCATCACGCGCTGCCGCATGCCGCCGGAAAATTCATGCGGATACAGACGGATACGCCCCCGGGCATCAGGAATTTTCACCGCGTCCAGCATGCGGATGCATTC
>JBIHZO010000478.1:0-2919 GCA_044231405.1 Cypionkella sp.
AAATTTCGTGCTAGAGGTTTCCTCTCCGGGCATCGACCGCCCTCTGACCCGTCTCAAGGATTTTGAGATGTGGAAGGGTTGGGAAGGCCGTCTGGAAACCACTGAACTGATCGACGGTCGCCGCCGCTTCAAGGGCACGCTTGCCGGGGTTGAGGGTGACGAAGTGCTGATCGAGATCGAAGAGCCGGGCGGCGCTGTGACCATCGGGTTGCAGTTTGAATGGCTTGCCGATGCCAAACTGATTTTGACGGATGAGTTGATCACCGAAATGCTGCGCCAGAAAAAGGCCAGCGGTGTGATCGACGAATCGCAGTTCGACGAGATTGAAACATCCGAGGGTGACGAAGAAGACACCCCCGAAGCAACCAAACACTAAGACCGGGAGTCACATCATGGCGATCACTTCGGCCAACCAGCTTGAACTTTTGCAGACCGCCGAGGCGGTCGCACGCGAAAAGATGATCGACGCCGAACTGGTTATACAGGCGATGGAAGACAGCCTCGCCCGCGCCGCCAAGTCGCGTTACGGCGCCGATATGGACATCCGGGTGAAGATCGACCGCAAGACCGGCCGCGCCACCTTTGCCCGCATTCGCACCGTGGTGGAAGATGACGCAGTCGAGAATCACCATGCGCAACTGACCGTCAAGCAGGCCAAGGATCACCTGAAAGATCCGGTCGTCGGCGATGAGATCATCGACGAAGTGCCCCCGGTTGATCTGGGCCGCATCGCCGCGCAATCGGCCAAACAGGTGATCTTGCAGAAGGTCCGCGAAGCCGAGCGTGATCGCCAGTATGAAGAATTCCGCGACCGCAAGGGCACGATCATCAACGGTCAGGTCAAGCGTGAAGAGTACGGCAACATCATCGTCGATATTGGCCGGGGCGAAGCGATCCTGCGCCGGAACGAGAAAATCGGCCGCGAATCGTATCGCCCGAACGACCGCATCCGCTGCTACATCAAGGATGTGCGGCGTGAGGCCCGTGGCCCGCAGGTTTTCCTGTCGCGCACCGATCCGCAGTTCATGGCCGAGCTGTTCAAGATGGAAGTGCCGGAAATCTATGATGGCATCATCGAGATCAAGGCCGTGGCCCGTGACCCGGGCTCGCGCGCCAAGATCGCTGTGATCAGCTATGACAACTCGATTGATCCGGTCGGTGCCTGCGTGGGTATGCGCGGCAGCCGGGTTCAGGCGGTTGTGAACGAATTGCAGGGCGAAAAGATCGACATCATTCCATGGAACGCCGATCAGGCCACCTTCCTTGTGAACGCGTTGCAGCCGGCCGAAGTCAGCAAAGTCGTGATCGACGATGACGCCGGCAAGATTGAAGTCGTGGTGCCGGATGAGCAACTTTCGCTGGCCATTGGCCGCCGGGGCCAGAACGTGCGCCTTGCATCGCAACTGACGGGTCTGGACATCGACATCGTCACCGAGACCGACGAATCCGCCCGCCGTCAGGCCGAGTTCGCCGAACGCACCAAGCTGTTCATGGAATCGCTCGATATTGATGAGATGATGGCGCAACTGCTGGTCGCCGAAGGCTTCGCCAATCTGGAAGAAGTCGCCTATGTGGAAACCGACGAGTTGCTGTCGATTGACGGCTTCGACGAAGGCACCGCAGGCGAATTGCAGGCCCGCGCCCGCGATTATCTTGAGGCTGCAAACACCAAGGCGATGGAGGCTGCGCGGGCGCTGGGCGTCGAAGACAGCCTTGTCGAGTTTGAGGGTCTGACCCCGCAAATGCTTGAAGCGCTTGCCAAAGACGGCATCAAGACGCTGGAAGACTTCGCCACCTGCGCCGACTGGGAACTGGCTGGCGGCTGGACCACCGAGAAAGGCCAGCGCAAGAAAGATGAAGGCGTGCTGGAGAAATTTGACGTCAGCCTCGAAGAGGCGCAGATGATGGTGATGACGGCCCGCGTTTTGCTGGGCTGGGTTGATCCGACCGAAATGCCGGGTGCCTCTGCTGATGAAGCAGAAACCGAAGACGAGGAGGCCGAGGCCTGATCGCAGGCCTCGGGTATTACCGTGACGCGCGGTGGTCGTGACAAGCTGGAAGACGACCCCGAACGCAAATGTATTGCGACCGGGGAAGTACAGCCCAAGGCGGGGCTGATTCGTTTTTGCCTTGGACCGGATGATATGATTGTGCCGGACCTGCTGGCGCGACTGCCCGGACGGGGATTTTATGTCTCCGCCGACCGGGCCGCGATTGAAAAAGCGGCGAAGAAGGGCCTGTTTGCCCGCGCTGCCCGCCAGCCCGTCAAAGTGCCGGATGATCTGGCCGATCTGGTTGAGGCGCTGCTGTTGCGGCGGGTGATTGACCTGATCTCGCTGGCCCGCAAGGCCGGTGACGCCGTTATGGGCTACGAGAAGGTCAAGGAATGGTTGATGAAGGACAAGGCACGCGTCCTTATTCAGGCATCAGACGGGTCTGAGCGTGGCAAAACCAAGCTGCGCGCCCCCGAAGGCAAGAAGCGTTTCATTGGCTTTTTGACGGCTGGGGAAATGGGTTTGGCTTTCGGGCGCGAACGTGCGATACACGCCGCGCTTGCGGCTGGTGGACTCACGACGCGTGTTGTAGAGGAAGCGGCAAGGCTGGCTGGTTTGCGTGGGCAAATTGACCAGCAGGATGGCGACGAGATCGCCTTGAAGGATACGTAGGACGCATGAGCGATACAGACGGCAAAAAACCCCTCGGCCTGGGTGGCGCACCTCGTTCCGGTCAGGTGAAGCAAAGCTTCTCCCATGGCCGCACGAAAAGCGTCGTGGTTGAGACGAAGCGCAAGCGCGTAGTGGTGCCGACAACGACCAAACCCGGAACGCCGGGGGCTGCGGCCCCCGCAAGTTCCAACGCGCATCTGGGCGATCCTTCGAAACGCCCCGCAGGCATTTCTGATGCCGAGATGGAGCGTCG
>JBIHZO010000479.1:0-2916 GCA_044231405.1 Cypionkella sp.
TCCCAAGAGACGGTATCAGACAGCTCGATCAGGCCCATTGCGCCAGCGGGTTCGCCTGCGGTGGTAAAGCTTTCGGTCAGCGATTGCTGGGTCAGATGGGTGATGCCGTTCACGGTGGTGACGGTATTCCAGTGAACATGCCCCGCCAAGCACACGACCGGCACCCGGGCCAAGGCAAGCGCCGTTCGGGCGCGGTCGGCCATTGGGTAAGTTGAGGAGTTGGGGTTGTTCTGGAAATAGTAGTTGCCAGTCTGGGCGTGGCCCGAAATCGGTACGTGGCTGACCACCAAGGTCGGGCGGTCGGTGGCCTGCATGGTGCGTGACAGCCAGATCAGATCGGCCTCGGTCAGTACAAAGCCATTACCCTCGTCGCCGCGCCGGATGCGGCTGTCAGCCCGCCACAACACAATGCGCCAGCCGTCGATGTCATGCACGCCATGGTCAAGCGATTGGCCCAGCAGCGCCTCGTTGTCGGCGACCGTCATGTGGTCGCGGTCATGGTTACCGTTTAGGTGCCAGATGGGGGCCTGAACCGCGCGGAACGCCTCGGCGACTTCGGCGGCCAGCACAAGATCGGTGTCGCGGTTCTCATCAGAAATGCGGTCACCCATATCCAGCACATGGGTGGCACCGCTGTCTTTCACGAAATGGGCGAACTCCTGCATCAGGTCGAGGGCGGCGTCGCCCCGCTTTGCGGTGGACGGTTTGCCATGGTGGATATCGGTGACGATGGCGATGCGAAGGGTCATGCTGTGGTCCTTTGGGAAAAAAGGGCCCGCCGCCATATAAGCGGCGGGCCGAATGCGTCAGTTGGAAGCTGCGACCGAGACGGACCCGGCACGGAAATCAAGCACATAGGGGATGTGCCCTGCCTTGGGGGCCCAGGTGACGGCTTGCGTCATCGCCCAGCTTTCATAGGGGCGATACAGCGGCAACACCGGCGGGTTGGCGGCGATACGGTCCATCAGTTCCGCATAGGCGGTGCGGCGCGCCTCCACATCTTTGGAAAACCGGAAGCGGTCCCAGATTTCGGCATACTCTGCGTCGGTGTTGAAACGGCCTTCGGCCTCGGACGGGCCGTTCGGTGCCCACATCACCCCGAACGAGCCGAAGGGGTCCGAGAAATACATCGGGTTCGACCAGTTCCGGGTCATCATTTCCGGGTCGTTGCCCGACCATTTCGGTAGGTCACGGATTGAGGCTTTCACGCCGACAGCCGCCCACATCTCGGTGATCGCCTGCGCAGCGAGCAAGCCGTTGGTGTAATAGCTGCCCTGGGTGTCGAAGGTCACTTCAAAGCCGTCATAGCCTGCTTCGGCCAGCAGGGCTTTGGCCTTTTCGGGATTGTATTCAAAGGTCTTCAGCTCGGGCATATACAGCGGGCCGAATTCCTCCATCGTGTGCGAGGCTGGGACGACCGCTTTGCCCAGCCACAGCGCCTCGTTCAGCAGATCGCGGTCAATCGCCAGCGACAGCGCCTGACGGATGCGTGCATCCTTCAGCTTCGGGTGGTTCATGTTCATGATCATGACGTGGAACAGTGGCGTTACAGCGCCTTCAACCTTCAGCGTGGCATCGCCTTCGATCATCGCCAACTGGTCGGGGGCGATGTTGGTGGCGATCTGGGCCTCGCCGGTCCGCAGAGCGGTCAGGCGCGATGCGACTTCGCCGACATGCAGCACGGTGGCGCGGTCCAGCGGAGCCTTTTCGCCCCAGAAGCCGTCAAAGCGTTCGTAGACGATCTTTTCGCCCGGCACGAATTCGGTGATCGCATAGGGGCCGGTACCGACAGGGGCCAGCGAGAAGGCCTCGTAATCGGCGTCCTCGGCCACCTTGGGGTCGCCGGTCAGACCCTTGATGTAGTCTTCCGGCACGATGAAGGTTTGCTGCAGGTTCAACAGCGTCTCGAACAGCGGCTCTTCGCGTTTGACATGCACCCGCACGGTCAAATCATCGATCTTTTCGGCGCGGTCAAAGTTGGCGAGACGGTCGCGCATCCGCACCTGGTAGGGCGGGAAGGTGGCCTGGAACATGCGGTTCAGCGAAAACACCACGTCGTCGGCGGTCATCGCTTCGCCGTTTTGGAACTTCACACCTTCGCGCAGTTTCAGCTCCATCACGGTCGGCTCCACGATTTTCCATTCGGTTGCCAGGCCGGGCTGCGCCTGCATGTCGGCCTTGGTGTAATCCTTGTGGATCAGCGGATCGAAGGTATTGTAGTAGAACTGCGATCCGACGTTGGAATGGTCGCGGCCCGGGTCCAGATAGGGGGCAACGTTGGCGGCAGCCACCGTGATCTCGGTAGCAATAACCGCACCCGGCAGGGCTGCGGTCAGGGCTGATGCAAGTAGCAGGCGTTTCATTCGGGTTTCTCCATTGGTTGGCATTTGAGGGTCGGGCGGGCCTTGGCAGGCCGGTCCGGAGGCATTTCAAGCGGTCGGGTCAACGGACCCGCAGCCGCACATCGGCGCGGTCACGCAGCCAGTCGCCAAGGATCTGGACTGAAAAGGTGACCGCGAGGATCAGAAGGGCAGGGGCCAGCACGATCCAAGGCGCGGTTGGCATGTAGTCACGCCCTACGCCTACCATCGCGCCCAGCGTCGCCGTCGGCGGCTGCACCCCAAGCCCCAGAAAGGACAGCGTGCTTTCCAGCAGGATGATGTTCGACAGGCTGAGCGTGAACTGCACCACCACCGGCGAGACGACGTTGGGTAGGACATGCACCCGCGCGATCCGCCAGGGCGAGGCACCAGCGGCGCGGGCGGCCTCGATGAACGGCAGTTGCATCAGGCGCTTGACCTCGCCGCGCAGGATGCGGGCGTATTGCTCCCATCCGGCGAAACCCAACACCAGCACCATAACGGTCATGGAGGTGCCGAAGACCGAAAGCATAAACAGCGCGACAAGCGTGAACGG
>JBIHZO010000480.1:0-2914 GCA_044231405.1 Cypionkella sp.
GGATAAAGCGTTCCACGCCCAGAGCCGTGCGAATGGCCTCTATGTCTTTGATAAGATGCCATGTTGTGTTGTTTTCCACCGTGGCATGGGGGCGCGAGCGACCGCAGCCGCGCTGATCGAACAGCACCACGCGGTAAACCTTTGGGTCGAAATAGCGCCGCATCGCCGGGCTGCACCCGCCGCCCGGACCGCCGTGCAGCACCAGCACCGGGATGCCATCCGGGCGGCCGCATTGTTCGACAAAGATGCGGTGACCGTCGCCCATGTCCATCACTCGCTGATCGAAGGGTTCGATCGGCGGGTAAAGAAAATCGACTGCGCGCTTTTGGCCTGATCTTTGGTCCATGTTCGTCCTATATATAACGCCAAGATTGCGCTGCCAAAAGCCGGGGCGCAAGGAGGTACGATGAGCCAGACCAACACAATTGACCCCGCCGAGGTTGCCAAGTTTGAGGCAATGGCCGCCGAGTGGTGGGATGCAGGGGGCAAGTTCAAGCCGCTGCATCTGATGAATCCCTGCCGGTTGGACTATATCACCAGCCAGATCGCAGCCGAGTTTGATCGCGACCTGACGCAGGCCAAGCCCTTCCAAGGATTGCGGATTCTGGACATTGGCTGCGGTGGTGGGCTGCTGTCGGAACCGATGGCGCGGCTGGGGGCCGAGGTGGTGGGCGCGGATGCGGCACCGCGCAACATTCCGGTGGCGCAGCTACATGCTGAACAGTCGGGGCTGACCATCGACTATCGCCACACCACCGCCGAAGACTTGGCGGCGGCGGGTGAGCAGTTTGATATCGTGCTGAACATGGAAGTGGTGGAGCATGTCTCTGATCCGCAAGGATATTTGACGGCTTGCCAGCAGTTGCTGAAACCGGGCGGGCTGATGATCTGCTCGACCCTGAACCGCAATCCGAAAAGCTTTGCGATGGCGATCATCGGGGCGGAGTGGGTGATGCGCTGGCTGCCCAAGGGCACGCATGACTGGGCGAAATTCATCACTCCGGATGAGCTTTTTGACCTGATCCGCAAGGCAGGGTTGGACCCGGTGGATCGCAAGGGGATGGTGTTCAATCCGATCAGTTGGAAGTGGTCGGTGTCGTCGCGGGATTTGTCGTGCAATTATGTGACGGCAAGCATCAAGCGATAGGCGTGGTGCGAATCGAGGGTCAACGGCTGTTTTCCTTGGCAATTCCGTGTGTTTTTTGCGTCAGTTCGCCGTCCTGCCTGCGTCCGTTATCTGTCCCGACGCGCCGCGCGTTGCGGGACTGATGAACGCAACGGTCGCGGGGGGCGTTGCGTTGTGTCGCAAAGCCCCCCATGCCTGTCAATCGGACGAAGATTTGACCCAAAGGTTGATGTCTTTCTCTTCGGCGATGTGATCGATCTTTGCCAGTTCCTCGGCCGTGAATTCAAGATTCGCAATCGCCCCGGCGCAATCCGTCACCTGCTCGGGCTTTGACGCGCCGATCAGGGCCGAGGTGATGCCGCCGTTGCGCAGCACCCAGGCAATCGCCATCTGCGCCAGAGTCTGCCCGCGCGCCTGCGCCATCTGATCCAGCGCCTGCACCGAGGCCAAAGCGGCGGGGGTGATCACCGCCGGATCCAAAGATTTGCCCTGCGACGCGCGGCTGCCTTGCGGGATGCCGTTCAGGTATTTCTTGGTCAGAATGCCTTGCGCCAAGGGGGTGAAGGCGATGGAGCCGATGCCCAGATCTGTCAGCGTGTCTTTCAGCCCATCGGTTTCGACCCAACGGTTGAGGATGTTGTAGCTGGGCTGGTGGATGATGCAGGGCGTTCCCAGATCTTTCAGGATCGCCGCAGCTTCACGGGTGCGCTGCGAGTTGTAGCTGGAAATCCCGACATAAAGCGCCCGACCCGACCGCACGATGTGATCCAGCGCCATCATGGTTTCTTCCAGTGGCGTGTCCGGGTCGAAACGGTGCGAATAGAAGATGTCGACGTAATCCAGCCCCATCCGTTTCAGCGACTGGTCACAGGATGCGACAAGATTTTTACGCGAACCCCACTCACCATAGGGGCCGCCCCACATCAGGTAGCCGGCCTTGGACGAAATGATCATCTCGTCGCGATAGGGCCGGAAATCCTGCTTCAGGATGTCACCGAACGCTTCCTCTGCCGAACCGGGGGGTGGGCCGTAATTGTTGGCCAGATCGAAATGGGTGATGCCGTGATCAAAGGCGGTCTGGCAGATGGCGCGCTTGGTGTCGTGGGGGGTGTCATGGCCGAAATTGTGCCACAGGCCCAAGGAAATGGCGGGCAGTTTCAGGCCAGAATTGCCACAGCGGCGGTAAATCATACGGTCGTAACGGTTGTCGGCTGCGGCGTAAGTCATAGGGCCCCCTGCGTCTGTGGTTGCGCTGACAGTTCACGGCAAAGCGGACAAAGGTCAAGATGGGGCGGAATTCTGCCCAGACGGATTTGCGCGCACGGTGGCGTGCATTGCCCTTTGAGGGGCAACGCGGCATAGTGGTGCGTGCAAAGCCCGGAGCGCCCATGTACAGTGTGACCTCGCGATTTGGAGGCCGGATTTTGGGCCTTTCCCTGATGCTGTGTCTGACGACCGCATCGGTGGGGCAAGCGCTTGATCAGTTGGACTTCACCGTCAAAGGGGCTGCAAAGGGCCTGGAGAAAGACCTGCGCGCCGCGTCGATTCTCTTGGCGTCGCAGAAAAGCGGGGCCACGGATACACAGGATCTGTTTGCCGATGCCCGCGCAGAATATGCCAGCCTTTTGAACGCCTTGTACGCGCGTGGGCATTATTCGCCGGTGATCCATGTTTATGTCGACGGGATCGAGGCGGCAGCGATTGCGCCGCTGGATGCGCCGGGCGCGATCTCTAGAATCTCTGTGGTGGTGGACCCCGGCCCGGTGTTTGCGTTCTCGAAGGCGCGCA
>JBIHZO010000481.1:0-2909 GCA_044231405.1 Cypionkella sp.
TCGCTGTCGAAGAACAGCGTGTCGAACAGCTGCGACGCGGCCTCGACCGTCGGCGGTTCACCCGGACGCATGACGCGGTAGATGTCCATCAGAGCGGTGTCGCGGCCCATGTTCTTGTCAGCGGCCAGCGTGTTGCGGATGTAGGGACCAACGTTGACGTTGTCGATATCCAGCACCGGAATGTCCGTAATGCCTTGATCCAGCAGCATTTTCAGCGTGCCGCCTTTGACTTCGCCGTCGCGGTCGTATTCCATCGTCAATTCATCGCCGGCTTCGACCCAAATCTCGCCGGTTTCTTCGTTGATGATATCTTTCGCCACATAGCGGCCAACGATATGATCAAACGGCAGCAGAAGTTCGGTAACTTTGCCGGTCTTGATCAGATCATTCGCCATCCGAGGCGTCATCTTGTCGCCCGCCTTGCAGATCACCTCACCGGTGGCTGCATCAACGATGTCATAGGTCGGACGGGTGCCACGCACGCGTTCCGGGAAGAACTTGGACACCCAGCCCTTGTTCTTCAGATGGCTGAAGGTGACGGTCTGGTAGTAGGCATCCATGATGCCTTCCTGATCCATGCCCAAGGCATAGAGCAGAGTCGTCACCGGCAGTTTGCGGCGACGGTCGATGCGCGCGAACACGATGTCCTTGGCGTCAAACTCGAAGTCCAGCCATGACCCGCGATAGGGAATGATCCGGCAAGCAAACAGCAGTTTGCCCGAGGAATGCGTCTTGCCCTTGTCGTGGTCAAAGAAGACGCCCGGCGAACGGTGCATCTGCGACACGATCACACGCTCGGTGCCGTTCACGATGAACGTGCCGTTATGCGTCATCAGGGGCATGTCGCCCATGTAGACGTCCTGTTCCTTGATGTCCTTGACCGACCGTGCCCCGGTGGTTTCATCGACATCAAACACGATCAGGCGCAGCGTCACCTTCAGGGGCGCCGCAAAGGTCATGTCGCGGGCTTGACACTCGTCCACGTCATACTTCGGCTTTTCCAGCTCGTACTTGACGAATTCAAGAACTGCGGTTTCATTGAAGTCCTTGATCGGGAACACCGACTGGAACGTCCCCTGAATGCCTTCGCCGTCGTGCGGCTTGTCACTGTCACCTGAGCGCAGGAACAGATCATAGGATGATTTCTGAACCTCGATCAGGTTCGGCATTTCCAGCACTTCGCGAATTTTGCCGAAATACCGGCGGATCCGCTTCTGGCCAACGTAAGCTTGCGCCATGTTCGTCGTAACCTTTCATCTTTTTTCGCCGGCGTGCATTCCGTCGGGCCACGGAAAGCGCGCCGCTTGGCGATAGGGGGTTTAGGTTCTATTCATGCCACCCGCCCTTAGGGTGGCTCCCGAACCTCAACCGCGCCTTGGAACCGGTTTTCGCAAAAGCCGGTTCCAAGACGCGTCTGGCCAAAACGATGGTCATGAACGCAGGTTTGGCTGGGCCCGAATTGCTTCGGACCCAGCCAGAAAATCAAACCCGAGGCGAACCCCGGAGCAAGATTACTTCAACTCGACCTTGGCGCCAGCCTCTTCGAGCTTCTTTTTCATGGTCTCGGCGTCTGCTTTCGAAGCGCCTTCTTTGACCTTGCCGCCGGCCTCAACGAGGTCCTTGGCTTCTTTCAGGCCCAGACCGGTGATGGTGCGGACTTCTTTGATGACGTTGATTTTGTTCGGACCAGCTTCGGTCAGCACAACATCAAATTCGGTCTTTTCTTCAGCGACTTCAGCCACTGCAGCCGGACCAGCCATCATCACAGCGCCGCCAGCAGCGGGCTCAATGCCGTACTTGTCTTTCAGGATGGTTTTCAGCTCTTGTGCCTGCAACAGGGTCAGACCCACGATGTCTTCGGCGAGTTTGTTCAGATCAGCCATTTTATGTTCCGTTCAGATTTAAGATGGTTCCAACGAGGTGAGGCGAACCCCACGCGAGTCGAAGATCAGGCGGCTGCCTTTTCCTCGATGGTCGACAAAATGCTCGCGATGTTCGAAGCAGGCGCGCCAATGGCACCGGCGATGGCAGACCCGGGCGCACCGATGCACGAAACGATCTGAGCAATAAGCTCTTCACGCGACGGCATAGCGGCCACGGCTTTGACACCAGCAGCGTCCAGAATCGTGTCACCCATAGCGCCGCCGAGGATGGCGAACTTGTCGTTCCCCTTGGCATACGCTTCGCAGACCTTCGCCGCAGCGACAGGATCTTCGGTATAGGCAAGCACGGTCATGCCCTTCAGCAGGTCGCCCATCTTGACAGATGGGTTCCCGGCCAGGGCGATCTTGGCGAGCTTGTTCTTGGCAACGCGGACGGACCCGTTCACGACACGCATTTTCGCGCGCAGGTCCTGCATTTGTGCAACCGTCATACCCGCGTAGTGGGCGACCACTACAACGCCAGAGCTTGCGAAGATTTGGCCGAGTTCATCGACCACTTTCTCTTTCTGGGCTCTATCCACAGTTTCACTCCAAGGTTGGGGGTTTCCCCCCGGCTCTGTTGAGCCCGTCTTGCAACGGGCCGTCGGGTCCTTGCTACGGTTCCCGAGCCAAAATCGCGGACTGCGACATCATCTCGTTCCCCATCTCAGGCAGGATATTAAGGCGTTTGCGCGCCACCGGCCCTCTCGGACAGGATGGGGCTATGGGTTTGCACCCGGTTGCCCCACCACCCCTTTGCCGAAGCATCGGGAATTTCATTCGCTGGGCGGGGCTTACCCCACCGTCCCGATCAGTTGGCGGTTGCGGAGGACAAGTCCACCGACACGCCCGGACCCATGGTCGAGGCCAGCGATACCTTTTTCAGGTAAGCGCCCTTGGCACCCGAGGGGCGTGCGCGGGTGACGGCTTCGACAAAGGCGCGGATGTTTTCGGCCAGTTTCTCATCGGTGAAGCTGACCTTGCCGA
>JBIHZO010000095.1:0-9729 GCA_044231405.1 Cypionkella sp.
GAATGTGGCCAATGGCGACAAGGTGATCGGCACCAACCACACTTTGCCGACCAAGAAGGCCGGGCGCTATACCGGCGGGCTGTGGGTTGGCAAGTTCCTGAAAACCCACAGCTATCAGCGCGTGACAACGGATGAGGCGGCGGCGCTGATTGGCGCATACGGCTCGCGGCTGTGCATGCTGGAGGGTTTTGTTGGCCACGCCGAGCAGTGCAACATCCGCGTCCGGCGCTACGGGCACAAGAATGTGGGTTACGGAATGGCCGCCGAATGAGCGCCGAAAACCAACGCAACAAGGTCCGGGCGACCGCATATCTGGCCGCTTGCGATTCCAGCCCCCTTGACGCATTGGCGGAAACGATTTCGCCGTTTCTTGCCCCGGACGTCACTTGGCAGGGATTTGCACCGCTGATGAATGCCAAGGGCCCCGAGGCTATTGTCGCGGGCTATCTGGCCCCCCTGCGCCGGGCGTTTCCAAGGCTGGAACGCCTGACGCACATGCTGATCGGGGGCCGTTCAAATGGCACGGTTCAGGGCGGCGATGACGGGCGGGACTGGGTCGGCGCAACGGGTTATCTGGTGGGTCAACAGGACGCGCCCGTCTGGGGCATCCCCGCCAGACCCGGCACCCTCCGCCTGCGCTGGTCGGAGTTCTTGGAGTTTGACGCCGAGGGACGCATCAGCCGCATCCAGATGCTGATCGACGTGATCGACTGGCTGGAACAGATTGGCTTGTCACCTTTGCCGAAATCGACCGGCACGCCCTTCGTCTGGCCCGCGCCAACGGGCTGCGATGGCGTCTTGATGGCTGAACAGGATCAAGCGACAAGCGACGACCTGCTTGCCTATTCCCGCGCCTTCATCTTCGGCGGGCTCAATGCCTTCGATAAATCGGACCTGAAATCGATGGGCATGGCCCGTTTCTTCCATCCGAATGTCAAATGGTACGGCCCCGGCGGTATCGGCGCTTGCCTGTCGCTGCGCGAGTTCGAGGATCTTCATCAAAAACCCTGGCTTGTGGCCTTTCCCGATCGGCGCGTGGGCAATCTGGACAACCTGATTGCCGAGGGGGATTTCGTCGGCGCCTCCAGCCTGCCCGGCGTCCATGCCACCCAAACCGGACCCTATCTTGGTTGTGCTGCCTCGGGAAAACCCCTTGCCGTCAATGGCATCGACTTCTGGCGCCGGGATGGTGACAGGTTCACCGAGAACTGGGTCTTTGTCGACATGCTGCATCTCTTTGGACAGATTGGGATCGACCTGATGGCCAAGGCCCATGAACTGGAGAAGAAATGACAACCGCTGATCACCTGAAATCTGCCCTTGCCCCCTTGCGCCATGCCCTGGCCACAGCCGATGCGGCGGCCCTGCGTCCGGCACTTGGCTTGGCCTTTGCTCCGGATGCAATCCTGCACCTGTGCTATCCGTTCGGCGACATGACCGGCCCTGATGCGCTGCATGATCGCGCCTATGCGCCCCTTCTGGCCGCCATGCCGGACCTCGAACGCCGCGACATGATCGTTCTGGCGGGGACAACCCCCGAGGGTCAGGATTGGGTCGGCTGCATGGGCAATTACATGGGCACCTTTCTTGCGCCGTTCCTGGGCATTCGTCCGACCGGCCATCTGGCCCATATGCGCTATCACGAATTCTTCCGGCTGGAAGGCGGGCGCATCGTCGAGATGCAGGCGATCTGGGATATTCCCGAACTGATGATGTTGGCGGGCGTCTGGCCAATGGCACCGCAGATGGGGGCATTCCTGTGCACGCCCGCCCCAATGACCGGTGACGGGCTGACCGCCTCGGGCGACGGGTCGGCAGCGATCGCCCAAGTGAAGGCCATGCTGAACGATCTTTGTCGCTACCCGTCTGACCCTGACCCAAAAGTCATGCGGCTTGAGACGTACTGGCACCCACGCTTCAACTGGTACGGCCCCGCAGGCATCGGAACCGGACGCGGCACTTCGGGCTTTCGCAACTGGCACCAGATCCCCTTCCTGCAGGCCATGCCCGACCGCAAGTTGGATTCCATGGGCGCGCTCAGTTCGCACTGGTTTGGCGAGGGCCAGTATGTCTGCGAAACCGGCTGGCCGAACATGCGCCTCACATTGAGTGAGGACGGCTGGATGGGCATCGCGCCTGCCGGGCGCGAAGTGCTTCTGCGCAGCCTCGATTTCTGGCGGCTGGAAGGCGGGCTGAT
The DNA here is from genome assembly GCA_044231405.1 of Cypionkella sp. Taxonomy (GTDB): domain Bacteria; phylum Pseudomonadota; class Alphaproteobacteria; order Rhodobacterales; family Rhodobacteraceae; genus Cypionkella. The sequence goes on from JBIHZO010000095.1 coordinate 2,198, forward strand.
CCGGGAAAACTGGGTTCTGGTCGATCTTCTGGACCTGTATGCGCAGGTCGGCGTCGATGTGCTGGCGCGGCTTGCAGCTTTCAACAAAGCGCGCAATCTTGGCCCGGTAACGGTTCCAGAAGGGATGACCCCATGACCCTTCCGCGCACCCCATCCTTCCGCGTAGATGGCAAGCGCGCCTTGGTAACGGGGGCCTCTTCGGGCATTGGCCTTGCTGCGGCCGCAGCTTTGGCCGAGGCCGGGGCCGAGGTCACGCTGGTTGCGCGGCGGATCGAGGACCTTGAAGCGGTGCGCGATGCCATCCGTGCCGCAGGTGGCCGGGCCGAAGCGCGGGCGCTGGACATCACTGATCTGGCGGTGACGGCCGCAGCGGTCGCCGCGCACGGCCCCTTTGACGTGATGGTGAACTCCGCCGGTCTGGCCCGCCATGCGCCAGCACTGGACACCACGCCCGAGGATTACGACGCGGCGATGGGTCTCAATCTGCGCGCAGCCTATTTTCTGACGCGCGAGGTCGCCCGGGGGCTGATCGCCGCCGCCAAGCCGGGCAGCCTGATCAATATATCTTCGCAGATGGGCCACGTGGGCGGGCCGGACCGCTCCGTGTATTGCGCCAACAAGCACGCTTTGGAAGGCATGACCAAGGCGATGGCGGTGGAATGGGGATCGCAGGGGATCCGCGTCAACACGCTGTGTCCGACCTTCATCCGCACCCCTCTGGCCGAACAAACCCTGAAAAACCCCGAGCGCCGTGCCTGGATCCTGTCGAAGATCAAACTTGGCCGCGTGGGCGAGGTCGAGGATCTGATGGGGCCTGTGGTCTTTCTGGCCTCGGATGCCTCTGCCATGGTGACCGGAACGCATCTGATTGTCGACGGAGGCTGGACCGCAGAATGAACGAGCAGCCCACAAAGATCACCGCGATGGATGTCGCCCGGCTGGCAGGCGTCAGCCAGTCTGCCGTCAGTCGGGTGTTCACGCCCGGCGCCTCTGCCTCGAAGGCGACGGTCGAAAAGGTCAGAGCGGCGGCAGAGCAACTGGGATATCGGCCCGATCCACTGGCCCGGGCGATGATCACCGGTCGGACACGGATCATCGGCCTGGTCGTGGCTTACCTGGAAAACCAATTCTATCCGGTGGCGATCGAACTTCTCAGCCGCGCGTTGCAGGAAAAGGGCTATCACGTTCTGGTCTTCATGGCCGAAAACTCGACCGAGAAGGTCCCGCAGGTGATGCAAGAACTTCTGGACTACAAGGTTGACGGCATCATCACTGCCTCGGTCGCCGTGACCAACGACCTGACGGCGCGTTGCCGCGCAGCAGGCATTCCCGTTGTGATGTTCAACCGTGGTCAGGACGCGGCGGGCCTGTCCGAGGTGACATCAGACAATCTTGCCGGTGGACGCAGGGCGGCGCAGCATCTGGTCGATACAGGGCATCGGCGCATTGCCCATATCATGGGCTGGCAGGGATCTTCGACCGGGCGCGACCGGGCCAGAGGCTTTTGCGAGGGTCTGAGCGATGCCGGTCAGGAGCCCTTTGCCATGATCGACGGCATGTATTCACGCGAGCATGCAGCGCGCGCGACGCGCGACCTTATGGCGGGGCCGGATCGGCCCGATGCCATCTTCGTCGGCAACGACCACATGGCCTTCGCCGTGATGGACACGCTGCGCTATGAACTTGGCTTGTTGGTCCCGGACGATGTCTCGGTCATCGGTTACGATGACGTGCCACTTGCAGGGTGGCCTTCTTACAGCCTTACCACGATCCGCCAACCTGTCCGCAGGATGGTCGAGGCGACCGTGGATATTCTTCTCAACCAGATCGAGGGCGAAACCGCGCCTTCCCGCATTCGCATCGACGGCCCGCTGATTGAGCGGGGATCGGTGGCTCAAAGGATGACACCATGAAGGGCTTTGACGCCAAGTTCCGCGACTTTCCCAATTACATTCTGGGCATCACCAAAGAGATCTGGGAGGACCGCGGAATTGCAACCCTGCACCGTTACTACCATCCGGACATCGTGGTGCGCATGCCCGCGGGAGTTTCGACGGGCAATCAGGGGGTGATCGGGGCCACGATGGCGACGCTGGCCGAGTTTCCCGACCGCAGCCTGCTGGGCGAAGATGTGATCTGGTCCGGCACGCCGGAGGAGGGGATGCTGTCCTCGCACCGCATCCTGTCCACCGCCACGCATCTGGGGGACGGCCAGTTTGGCCGCGCCACCGGCAAAAAGCTGGTCTATCGGATCATTGCCGACTGCGCGGCGAAGGGTAACATGATCGACGATGAATGGCTCGTCCGCGATCAGGGCGCGGTGGTCCGTCAGATGGGCTGGGATCCGCTGGACTTTGCCCGAGACCAGATCGCGCGGGAGGGTGGGCCCGAAAAGTGCTCACTGCCGCTCACGCCCGCGACCGACATTCCAGGCCCCTACAAAGGGCGTGGCAATGACAGTGAATGGGGCGCGCGGCTTGCGGACCTTCTCAAACGGATCATGTCTGCCGACATGGCTGCAATCCCAACCGAATACGACCGTGCGGCGCATCTGGAGTATCCGGGCGGCACCACGGGCCACAGCCACGGCGATGCCGACCGGTTCTGGATGCCGTTGCGCGCGGCCTTCCCCGATGCTGCCTTCGCCATCCACCACGTCATTGGCCGCGAAGATCCGATGATGCCGCCGCGCGCCGCCGTTCGTTGGAGCCTTCACGGCAAGCATTCCGGCTGGGGCCGTTTCGGTGCGCCGACCGGGGCAGATGTCTATGTGCTGGGCATTACGCATGCTGAATTCGGACCAAGGGGCTTGCGCCGGGAATACACGCTTTTCGACGAAACCGCGATCTGGAGGCAAATCCTGCTCGCAACCGGCGCGATCTGATCGCTGCCGCCAAATACCCGAAATGACACCGACCGCCGGGCGAAAATCCGGCGAACCAAGGAGAATTGACCGATGACACCCGCAGAAATGGAAGCCCGCATCGTGCGTTACGGCGAACTGCGTCCCTGCAAGACCGCCTTCATCGACGCCCACACGCCGGGCTCGAACCGCAAGGAAAACTTCACCATCATCGGTGGCGGGGTTTCGGAAAGTCCGGATCAGCACGTCCACATCCGCGAAACCCCCGGCTTCAACATCGGGGCTGCGGGCCAGCCACCGGGGTGTCGCAACAGCCTGCACAGCCATCGCACGGCAGAGGTTTTCTTTGTCCTCAAGGGGCGGTGGCGGTTCTTCTGGGGCCGCCGGGGCACGGCGGGCGAATTCATCGCCGAGGAAGGCGACATCTTCAACATCCCGACCGGCATCTTCCGTGCCTTTGAAAACGTCGGCACGGACTACGGCATGATCATGGCGGTCCTTGGTGGCGACGATGCCGGAGGCGGCGTGATCTGGGCCCCGCAGGTGATCACCGATGCCAAGGACTACGGGCTGATCCTTGGCAAGAACGGCAAGCTTTATGACACGAAGAAGGGCCAGACCCTGCCGGAAGGCGTGCCGCCCATGCCGCTTCTGACGGATGAAGAGCTTGAGGCCTTTCCCGAACCCACAACTGCGGATGTGATCCCGAACCATGTCGCCCGCTACTGGGACCTGATGGCGCTGAGTGACCACCAGCCCGCCAAGGTCATCGGTGAACATGGCAAGCTGCGTGATCGCCCGGGCTTCGAGGTCGAGTTCCTGTCGCGGGGATCGATCCCGGACACGCCTTACACCCTGAACCGTCACGAAGTTCTGATGCCGATGCGCGGACACTGGCGGCTTTCGTGGTCGGGCGGGTCCACCGTGCTGAACCCCGGCGACACCGCCGCCATCCCGCCGGGGCTGGAGCACGCTCTGATGCCGTCGATGACCGGGGAGGCAAGCCTTTACCGCGTCGTCAACACCGATGATCCGTCGGGCCTGACGGGCCGCTTGCTCTGAGCAAGCCCCGCTCTGTCCCTTTGCGCCGTTCAAACCCTGAAAGATTGGCTGGAAACGTCATGACGAAATCACTTCTTGTCTGTGCGCTTGCGCTCATGCCGATGACAGCCCTTGCCGATCATTCCATTGGCTCGCTCACCGAGCTTTCAACCGAAAACCTGCGGGCGCGCAGCTATGAAGGTGCCGTCACCGGGGTGACCAAGATCGACTGCCCCGGTCGCGCTGCCAAGGCGACGTCGCTGATGCTGTCCTATTCCTCGGACGGCCTTGGCCTTTTTGCCCGGTTGGAACTGCCAGCCACCGCTTCGCCCGCAGGCGGCTTTCCGGTCGTGCTGTTCTTGCATGGCTATGTCGGGTCTGATGCCGCGCCCGACTATCCGTTCGCCTGCAATGAGGGCGGCTATTACGCCCAGATCATCAACGCCTGGGCCGATGCCGGCTATGCTGTGTTGATGCCCGGCTACCGGGGCCACGGCACGGTTGCGGGCAAGCCGGCTGACGGGCTTGACGGGATGAAAACCTGGGACAACGGCACCTATCTCGCTCCGGCCTTCTATGCCATCGATACACTTAACCTTTTGGCTGCAGCCCCCGGAATAGAGGGGCTTGGCATCGACACTGGCACTGGCCCGGTCCAATTCGACCTTTCCATGGTTCATGCCGTTGGCCATTCCCAAGGTGGCGATGTCGGGGCAATCGTTCTGGCCGCCACGGGCGAGGGTGCGGCCAACGGGCTGTCCGTCGCTTCGGGCGCGCTGTGGTCGGGCACCTATGTCGACCGCTTCACCCAGTTGCAGACCTATTCGCCGATGGAGACCGCGCTGGAGGCCTTCACGGCAGGCGATGGCACCTCGAAGGGCACGGCAACCGGGGCCGATGGCAAGGTCAACCCGGACTTCGTCTTCGGCTATCCGCCGAACTGGATCGGCACGCTCGACCAGAGCCAGTGGGACTGGCAGAAAGACCAATGGTCTGCCGTTTCGGTCCGTGCTGCGGTCGAGAGCAAGGTGAACGAGATGTACGCGACCCTGAACGCGCAGGTGAAGGATGCCGGACAATGGTCCTGGGCGATCACCGAGCGCGAGGTTGGCGGCTTCACCGTCGTGCATGACGAAAGGCTGGTTCCGCTGATGCAAGCGATCGGGGCCTTCGATTTGCCGCAGTACTTGACGGAACCGTTGAACCTGCATTTTTCGGATCGCGATTTCTATTCAGCCCCGGATGTGAACATGCCCTGTGTGAAAACGCCAGTGCGGCCGGGGGAACCTGTCAGGCGTTTGAATACCCCGGAAACACCCACGAGTTGACCAAGGCCGCCGAAGGCTGGTTCAGCCCCGAAGGCACGACCGACGGCTGGCCGCTGATGCTGCGTCGTGATCAGGCGCTGATCTTTGGGCAGGACCCGCGTGCCGCCGAATGACCCTCTGAAGCCCCCGCAAAAGGAAAGCACAGCATGACCCTTCTCGCCACCCATGTCGGATCCTTGCCCCGCAGTCAGGCGGTGGCGGATTTCCTCTTTGCCCGCGAACGCGGCGAAGATTATGATCCCGCCGCCTTTGACGCCTGCATGATGGCGGCAGTTCTTGAGAATGTCCGTCGCCAGAAAGAGGCGGGCATTGACATCGTCTCGGATGGCGAATGTTCGAAGATCAGCTATGCGACCTATGTGAAGGACCGCTACACCGGCTTTTCCGGCGACAGCCCGCGAAATGCACCGGCCGACCTCATGATGTTCCCGACTTTCCTTGAAAGGCTGGCAAGGTCTGGCGGAACGCCAGCCTACGCTCGGCCGCAATGCACCGGACCCGTGGAAAGCCGGGGGCAGGACGAGTTGAAAAAGGACATCGCCAACCTCAAGGCCGCGATGGCTGCGCAGGGGGTCAAGCGTGGCTTCATGAATGCCGCCTCGCCCGGGGTGATCAGCCTGTTCCTGCAAAACGCCCATTACCCCACGCGCGAAGCCTATCTGACCGCTTTGGCCGATGCCATGCGCGAGGAGTACCGGACCATCCTTGAGGCTGGGCTGGAGCTTCAGCTTGACTGCCCTGATCTGGCGCTGTCGCGTCACATGCTTTTCACCCATCTCAGCGATCAGGAGTTCCTGCGAGTGGCTGCGACCCATGTTCAGGCGATGGAACGCGCGCTGGACGGGCTGCCGCGCAAAAACATCCGTTTGCACATCTGCTGGGGCAACTATGAAGGCCCGCATTGCTGCGACATCGACATGGCACAAGTGTTTTCGCTTCTGATGGCCGTGCCTGCACGTTATGTGCTGTTCGAGACCGCCAATCCCCGCCATGGCCATGAGTGGAAAGTGTTCCGCGACCGCGCGGGTGAAATCCCGTCCGACAAGGTTCTGGTGCCGGGCGCGGTGGATACCACCACGAATTTCGTCGAGCACCCGGACCTTGTGGCGCAGCGACTTGAGCGGTTCACCGACATCGTCGGGAAGGATCGGGTGATCGCTGGCAGCGACTGCGGCTTCGGCACCTTTGCGGGCTTTGGCGCGGTCGACCCGGAAATCGCCTGGGCCAAGCTTGCCACCCTGAAGGAAGGGGCGCGTCGCGTCGGATGATACCGCTAGTCCTGATCCCCGGCATGATGTGCGACGCGCGAATGTGGGGCGGTATCCCTGTCGCCCTGCACCCGCGCGCCCTTGCCCATGCGATCCCGACCGGGGCCGACAACATGGCCGAGCTTGCGCGCATCCTGCTGCGGGACGCACCTCCGCGCTTTGCGCTGGCTGGGTTATCGATGGGCGGCATAGTGGCAATGGAAGTCCTGGCGCAGGCTCCTGACCGGGTGGAGCGGCTGGCGCTTCTGGACACCAATCCGCGCGCCGAGGCGCAAGAGGTGCAGGCCTGCCGCGCCCCCCAGATCGCCAGGGCGGCTGTGGCGGGCGGCTTGTTGTCAGTGATCCGGGACGAGATGAAGCCGAATTATCTGGCACCCGGCCCAGGCAAGAAGGCCATTCTGGACCTGTGTCTTGACATGGCGCTTTGCCTTGGCCCCGAGGTTTTTGCCCGCCAGTCCCTTGCCTTGCGCGACCGGACCGACCGGCAGGGCGCGCTTGCCGCGTTCAAGGGACCCGCTCTTGTGCTGATGGGGGCTGAAGACCGGCTTTGCCCGCGTGACCGGCACGAGTTGATGCATGAATTGATGCCGCAGTCGCGGCTGGTGATCGTTGACGGCGCGGGGCATCTGCCTGCGCTGGAACAACCTGTTGAAACGACAGCGGCCCTGCGCCGCTGGCTGGAGGAATGATGGATCAGGACCTTTTCGACCTATTGTCGCGCGTTGACACACCTACCGTCTGCAATGCCATCGAAGTGGTGCAGGGCAAGCGCGGCTATCAGGGATTTTCCCGCGGCACCATGGTCTGCACCGAGCCAGGCCGTGCCGTGGTGGGCTACGCCGCCACCGCCCAGATCGCGGCTCTTGCACCGCCGACCGAGCCACCAGAGGTGATCCGCGCCCGCCGCATGGCCTATTACAAGGCGATGCATGATGCACCCAAGCCATCGGTCGCGGTGATCGAGGATCTGGATTACCCCAACTGCATCGGCGCCTATTGGGGCGAGATCAATACGACGATCCACAAGGGCTT
>JBIHZO010000096.1:0-9722 GCA_044231405.1 Cypionkella sp.
GGCCGACAATACCCTGAACCGGGAGTTCGATGTCGATGCCCCGGACCAGTTCTGGGTCCCCGACATCACGTATATCCGCACGCATGAGGGGTTCTTGTATCTGGCGGTCGTGATTGACCTGTTTTCCCGACGCGTCATCGGCTGGTCGATGCAAGGCCGCGCCTACACCGATCTGCCGCTACAAGCTCTGCTGATGGCCGTCTGGCGTCGCAAGCCAAAGGCGAAGGTCTATGTGCACTCCGATCAGGGTTCCCAGTTCACCAGTTATGAGTGGCAGGAGTTCCTTGAACAGCACAACCTGGCTCCCAGCATGAGCCGCAGAGCGACTGCTGGGACAATGCAGTGGTGGAGAGCTTCTTCAACCTGCTCAAACGCGAGCGTATCAGGCGCAGAAAGTATAAAACCCGCGAAGAGGCCCGGCGTGACGTGTTCGACTACATCGAGTTCTTCTACAACCCGCAGCGCAAACACGTCAGGAATGGCATGCTGTCACCGATCGCCTTCGAACAGCAGCAGAAACTGAAACTGTAGGGCGTCTAGCAAACTAGGGGCTATTCAAGTACAATATCCGCGGCAACTCCACGACCCGCTGGAGTGCCGCCCAGATCGACACCCAGACCGGAACCTTCAACGTCACCGGCACCCAGTCCGCGACGGGAAATATCATGCGCGTGACCGCCGCTGTCTGGAGCTGATTCCTCAGGCCTTGTGGGCTTCGGACGGGTTCGTCGCCATTCCCACCACCGCGCTCGATCCGCCCCGCTGTGCGGTGTCTCCCACAGTCGCCGCGCTCCATGGGTCCGGGTTCTCTTGCGAAAACCATACCATAGCTATTCGGAAAGTAGTTTCTGGAAACGGCCAAATTCTTTCCGCATTGATCGTCCCGGATTGGCCATCTCGGGCTACGGCGGCCAGTCATCCTTCAGCCTACTGTGGGCGCGGCTGACTGGCCGCTGTCCCTCTTGCAGGAGTTCTTCTTCCACGGGCCAGATGGTCTACTTTTGCGCCTCCGTGTGGCCCAATTCTACTCCGGCGTTGACAGTTTGCAACACGCGCTTAGCGTCCATCCGCTGTGACGCTGTCGCCGGCAAAGAGGGCAAGTTGCTGAACTGAGCCTTATCGAGGGTTTGACGATCACCCTCTCTGCAAATACCGTGAGATCCAAGTAGACAACCAGCTTCTACTTTACAGTAAAGCAGTGGGAATGATACGCCAAGCCTTCAGGGGCGGGTGCGTTATTTAATGCGCGGCATCATGCGTCATGATCAAGTCCGGTGGGGCAATGGACGGGGGAAATCTTGTCGAAGGGTACATATAGCGATTTTTTCGACGCGCTTGGCTTTCGCGAGTCGTCTAACCGTTATGATGTGGTCAATATCTATGGGTCTCTTGGCCGCTACCAGATGGGCGAGGCCTCCTTCGTCGACATCGGTCTCTATGCCGCTGATGCCAATCCCTATGACAATGTCTATGGCGGTACATTCAACGGAAAGTACGGCGTCTACAGCGTCAGTGATTTTCTCGCCAAACCCGCGGCGCAGGACAAGTCGATCCGCGACTACATGGCGCTGCAGTTCACCTATCTCAAGACGGTCTGGGCCTATGAAGGCCAGACGATCAATGGTGTGCAAGTCACCATTTCCGGCATGCTCGCGGCTGCCCATCTCATGGGCTGGGACGGCGCAGCGACTTGGCTGACATCAGGCGGCGACACTGTGCCGGCAGATAATCTTGGCACAACGGTCACTGAATACGCGACCTTGCTGGGCGGTTACGACACCCCCTTCACAGTTAACCACGATGCCGGCGAAACCTTGGACGGCGGCAGTGGTAGTGACATCCTTTATGGCTATGGCGGCGGCGACACGCTGTCGGGCAAGGGCGGCGACGACACGCTGAACGGCGGCGCTGGCAATGATACGATCGATGGTGGCAATGGTACGGATACGGCGGTGTTCGGGGCCGTTTATGCCGATTTCGCCATCACCTATGACAGCGGGACAGGCGCCTATATCCTTGCCTCGCAGGCCACCGGTGCCGATTCGGTCAAAGCTGTGGAAAAGTTCCAGTTCTCCGATCAGACGATCGATGTGGAAAAGCTGCTGGGCTCCGGCGGCGCAGTGAGTCCGACCGTGTCGGTCAGCGCCGATGCCGCTAGCAAGTCCGAGGGCAATAGTGGCGCCACAAGTTTCACCTTTACCGTCAGCCTGAGTGCCGCAGCGGCAGCCGTGGCGACGATGTCCTGGATAGTGGCGGGCTCGGGCGCCAATGCGGCTGATGCCGGGGACTTCTCAGGCGCGCTCACGGGCACGGTGAGTTTTGCGGCGGGTGATATCAGCAAGACCATCACCGTCCAAGTTGCCGGAGATACATTGTTTGAAGCAAATGAGGGTTTCAACGTCACGCTGTCGAACCTCTCGTCAGGACTGGTGGCTGGAACACTGTCAGCAGCCGCGACCATATCCAATGACGATGTACAAACCATCTTCATCGGCTCCAGTAACGACGATACGCTTACTGGTGGCAGCACGGATGATACGCTGTCTGGTCTCGGCGGAAATGATATGCTGACCGGTAATGCCGGAAACGACCGCCTGGATGGCAGCGCCGGCGGCGACACCATGCGTGGCGGCGCCGGTAATGACAGCTATGTGGTGGACAGTGCGTCCGACGTGGTGAGCGAGATCGGAGGCAGCGGCAATGACACGGTGGAAACCACGCTGCAGAGCTACACCCTCGTCAACGATATCGAGTCGCTCGTTTTTGCCGGTACGCTCAACTTCAGTGGAAAGGGCAACAGCCTTGCCAACACCATCACCGGTGGCAATGGCGACGATACGCTCGATGGCGGCACTGGCGCCGATGTGCTCATCGGCGGGCTCGGCAACGACACATTCATATTTGACAACACCGGTGACTCAGTCACCGAGGTCCTGAGTGCCGGCAGCGACCTAGTGCTTTCGAGCGTTACGGTGTCGGGCCTTCTGGCAGACGATGCAAGTGCCGCAATGACCGGCGACCATGTCGAGCGCATCCAACTTACTGGGACGAGCGCCATCAACGCCACCGGGAACGGTCTTGCTAATATGATCACTGGCAATTCGGCGGCGAATGTCCTGTCGGGCGGGGGCGGCAGTGACGTTCTGGACGGCGGCGCTGGTAATGACACGCTGAGCGGCGGCGAAGGCGATGACACTCTTGTGGGCGGCTCGGGCAATGATGCTTATGCCGGCGGTGGCGGTGTCGACACAGTAAGTTTTGCCGCCTCGACCAGTGCCATCTATTTCAGCCTTGCCGCCACCGGCCAGCAGAACACCAGAGGCGCAGGCTACGATACGCTGCGGGTTGGCCACAGTATCGAAAACCTGATTGGTGGCAGCCGCAATGACCAGCTGACCGGGGATTCCGGATCCAATCGCATCGAGGGCGGAGCGGGCAACGACGTGCTGAATGGCGGTCTCGGCAATGACGTGCTGCTTGGCGATACGGGTGCAGATTACTTCGTGTTCAACACCACACTCGGATCCGGCAATGTTGATACGATCTACAACTTCAACACAGCAGATGACACGATCAGACTCGAGAACAACGGGATATTCAGCGCTTTCAGGTCAACCGGTCAACTCTCCGCTGGCGCTTTCGTGGTCGGTACCGGTGCCCTGCAATCAGACGACCGGATCATCTATAACTCGCAGACCGGTGCGCTCCATTACGACCGTGACGGTTTCGGCCCGGCGCAGATGGTGCATTTTGCCTCGCTGATCAATCCGGTCGGTACCCTCTCCAACACGGATTTCATGATCATCTGAGCCGCCGGATTGCTCATGTGGGAGCCTTACAAGTGTCCGCTTTAGCTGACGGTCGATCTCGCGATCCTGCTATGTAACGTAAGCGGTGTCCCAATCACACCTTGCTGGCGTAATTCCACGGTAGCAGATCGTCGATCTGGCTTTGTTTGTGGCCATTAACGATGGCTGTAAGTGTGTTTGCCAGCCATGCATGGGGGGCGACTGCGTTCATTTTGCAGGTCTCGATTAACGAGGCGATGATGGCCCAGTTCTTGGCTCCAGCGTCATGGCCGGCGAAGAGGGTGTTCTTTCTATTCAGGGCCCCCACCCGTTTATCCTGCCCATGTCTGCGAGGAACGGGAAATCCATTTTCGCTGGCACCCTTATTTTGGCCTGAAGGTCATCGTGCAGCGGGTCGAGCGTCGTGCCACGGGTGAGTTCCTGAAGGTCGAGGGGCCGTCAGGGGGTGTTGTCTCGGTCCCAGCCTGGATGATTGACCTCCATATCTGCGCCGCGTTGAAGATCGGCAATCCGCAGGTTGATCTTGCGGCATTGGCAGATCTCAAAAGGCTGGTTGCGCTACCGGCTCCTCCCGCAAACTCCCCGAACGAAACTGGAATCGCAAGGGAGGAAGCCGATAAAGAAGCACGATGCGCCTGCGCCGACCTTGGGCAGGCAGATGAGCCTGATATTCGAGCCGCAGAAACTGGAGGGGATGACTGAGACAGAGCGGGCGAAAGCAACAACGACGCTTGCACAAATTCTGATGCAGGCTGCCGGTCTGGTCGTGGAGGAGTTCGATGATGACCGGCGCTGAACTGATCCCCCGGCAACTCCTGAAACGCAAAGCGGTCGTTTATGTGCGTCAATCCACGCAGTCTCAGGTCATGGTCAACTTGGAAAGCCAGCGGCGGCAATACGACCTTGTTAACATCGCACGTCAGCACGGGTTCACCTTCCTCGGCAATCGGTGCCGTGCCGGTGCGTGTTATCTCGATGAGCTTGCGGCGGGCGTGAGCCCAGCAATACGCCAATTGAATGCCAGGACCGACACGGTCGGGTGCAATCAGCCGATTGTATCCGGCATAGCCGCCGACTTGTAAGATGCCGCCAAAGCCCTGCAATATCCGTTCGGCATGCAGCCCGCCCCGGCCGGGTGCGTAGGTGAAGGCGACGCCCTGTGGCGCAGCACCTCCCCACGGCCGGTCATCGCGGGCCAGCGCCCAGAAGTATCCGGTCTTGGTTTTCTTGGAACCTGGGTCGAGCACCGGAGCACGGGTCTCGTCTGTTACCCGGCAGGCGATTGCAACGCAATCGGCCGAGAGGGCATGAACAGCTTCGATGACCGTTTCAGGTCGGCCATCAGGGCATCGAAGACTGGGCGCAACTCAAAAGCGGCACGGCCCACCCAATCTGCAAGGGTGGAACGATCGAGATCAACGCCCTGGCGGCTATAGATCTGAGCTTGGCGATACAGGGGCAAATGGTCGGCATATTTGCTGACCAAAACATGGGCCACCGTCGCTTCGGTCGGCATGCCGCCGGGGATCAGCCGCGCCGGTGCGGGGGCTTGGACCACGCCATCCGTGCAGGACCGGCAGGCGTGTTTTGGGCGACGGGTCACGAGGACACGGAACTGCGCAGGAACGACATCCAACCGTTCCGATACATCCTCACCGATGCAATGCAGGCAGCCCCCGCAAACGCAGGTTAGGCTTACGGGCTCAATGACCTCTTCAATACGCGTCAGGTGTTTTGGAAGCGCCCCACGATTGGCTGCGCGCGGCTTGGCCGGACGTTTCGCCACGCGATCCTCTGCGTCCTCTTCGGCATGGATCGCGGCAATGGCCGTTTCCAGATCCTCAAGTGCCAGTTCGAACTGGTCCGGGGCGCTCTTTTCCGACCGACGCCCAAAAGCCGCATGCTTGAAGGCCGCGACCAGCTTTTCTAGCCGTTCGATGCGCTCGTCCTTGCGAAGGTCGCGCGCATCTGCCGCAATCAACATCGCCTTCAGCGCAGCAATTTCTTCAATTAAATCAGCGGCATTTGGCATGCTCCATGTTTACCAAAACGTTGCCGCCAATGCTCGCGGAAACCACCACCTGAGTCATCCTGCCGCAGCCCTGAACGGCTCATTCCACCGCCTCGGGTGCGCGCGCTTCAATGGCCCGAACCCGTCGCCAATCCAACCCGGCAAACAGCGCCTCAAACTGCGCGTGGTTCAGCATCATCAGCCCATCCTTCACGGCGGGCCATGTAAACGTGTGCTCTTCCAAACGTTTGTAGGCCATGACCAGCCCCGTGCCGTCCCAATACAGCAGCTTCAGCCGATCTGCCTTCTTCGCGCGGAACACAAAAACTGTCCCTGTGAATGGATCTTTGCGCAACTCGTTCTTCACCATCGCGGCCAAGCTGTCATGGCCCTTGCGGAAGTCGATGGGTTTGGTTGCCACCATGATCCTCACGCGGTTCGAGGGGAAGATCACGGGCAGGCCCGCAATGCGGTCACCAATTCGGCAACCCGAGCCGTAGGCGTGGCAGCACCAAGCCGTACCGTCACGGGGCCAATGATCAGATCAATTGTGCCAGTCACGATGGGCGGCTCTGACGTCTGCGTCACTGCCACCGGCGGCGCAAAGTCCGCGCCTGCAATATCCGGCACGACCAACTTGCCCTTCCGCGCCAGCGATCGCCACGACGACACATGATTGGCCTTAACACCGTGCCGCCGCGCCACTTCATTGACCGTGACACCCACCACCAGCGTCTCGGCAACTATCTGGCCCTTCGCCTCATCCGACCATCGCCGCTTGGCTGACGGAGCCGCAAGCAACTCCACAAATCCAATGGCCTCCATATTGCGCTCCCGATGGACTCCCACTGACACCTACCATGCAAATCTCCATGGGAGGCGCAATCGCAGCTTACAGATTCAGCAGGAAGGTGGGGTCAGGACAGTGCTTACGAGAGACCTTGGGTTTGACGTTGTTGGTTTCGGGTGCTGCAAGGGCGTCAGGCGCGTTGCCATCAAGTAGCTCAAGCGCCCGGCGCGCTTCTGTCGGGGTCTGGATTGCCGACGAAGAGTGCGGCCTGGCCGTGTTGTAGTCGCAACGGTAGGGGGCCAGCGTCCGGCTGGTCTCCGCAAGGTTGTCGAAGATCTCCTCGTTTAGGCATTCGTCGCGCAGGCTGCCGTTGAAGGACTCGATGTAGTGCCGCTCGACCTTGTTGTCGTTCGCCTATTACACCGTGGGCGATGCGTGCATCGCCGTAAGGGCATTTCAGGATGGCTGTGCTGGCAAACTCGGTGCGTTGTCACTGACGATGAAGGTCGGTTTCCTTTAGAGCCTGACCAGCGCATCCACTTCCCGCGCGCGCCCGGCACCGGGGTTACTGGTATCCGCAATCAGACTGAGGTTTTCGCGCCAGCAATGGGCCGATAGGAAGACCGGCGCCGCTACCCGACGATCTTGTTCGTTTATTAACAGGTTTCCTGGTTTTTGGGCGGGACATCACGGCGCTCGGTCTTCAAACAGTCACCCAATGCCCTGCAGCAGACGCCTTGCATGTGCGAGAGGGCCTCAGGAAGCACGCCCGGCGCTGAGGGATCGGATGATCCTTCAGGTTGCGCAGACTTTACACCAGGCTGAGGGAACTTGCGCGAGGCAGGTCAGGGCCAGTAAGTTCCGAGAATGCAGCCCGCTAGAAATGGAGATCACCTAAACCCACTTTGATGCCGTGGGTGACTACGCCTGTGTCTACGTGTACGTTCGAGTGTTCGATTTACACTGAAGGGATCATCCGGTCTGGAGCTTGCTTACTAATTCCGATCGCCACAAAGCTGTCACGCACCGCGTGACGTGCTCCGATAAAACGCAATAGACCGTACATCACAAGGGCACCGTTCGCGAGTGGAGTAATCGTAACCCAATAATCGCCCGCAAGCAGGCCATGCGTGATATAGAAGGCCATCTGTCCAATCAGCAGAACGTAAAATATCATATAGACTGACGGAATGCCGGTTCGACCTTCTACCTTAGGTGTGCGTGCAAAACTGGTTTTTCGGCCTGTCAACAGTTGGACCAGGCTTTCCAGAATTCCAGCGAAGGCAACCGGCAAGAGCAGCAGGTTCAGGGACATAACGGAGAAAACATCGCGACACCGGTATCCCATCCGTCGCAGATCAAGACTGTAAAGCAGGAAATATGGCGCTATCGCCGCGACCATTGCAAGCGTCACTGCGAGATCAGACCGTGATCGCACCATCAACAGGAACAAACTGACATTCCCGATCACCGGTGATAACAGATAGTAGACGCGCAAGATGAAGCTGATTGGCGTCATGCTTCCTTTCGGCGCTTTGAACAATACTAGCAACAAATCCCGGACGATGATCAGTCCACCGTTGCACCATCGCTTGCGCTGGATGCACAGTGCGCCGAAGTCTGATGGAGTTGCGCTATAGGCGAGGGGCTCATTGTGGTTGTAGACACCATATCCCTTTGCCAGCAAGTCAATCGTTGATCCTGTGTCCTCGATCACGGTGCGATCTTGGATGAAGATGGATACTGCTTTGCCATCTCTTTGCTCGATGGTTTCAAGCTTTCGCAGCGCGCTGTGGCGGATCAGGGCATTGGCACCGACCCAGTAGCTTGCGTTGAAATAGGTGCTGCCCTGATGTACCAGATACTGAATATCAGTGGTGGCCCCGGCAAACCGTTCAACCGTTGTCGGAGCACCCGGAAATGCCAGATAGGGCGTTTGTGCCACGGCAAGTTTCGGATTGCCTTCAAGGATGGCAATCATGTCGCGAATGTAGTTTGGCCTGATGAGGCTATCGGCGTCCAGCGTCAGAACATAATCTGGCTCTCGCACAACAAGATCAGGCCGGGGGCCTTTTTCCGGCTTAAGGTATTCTTGCTTCAACCGCGACCGACGTCGGAACGATCTTCCCATCAGTCCGATATAGGCATTTAGGTTCATGGCTTTGTTGGCGGTATGTGGCAGGTTTTCGAACTGCTTGCGCTGGAAGGACGAAATGTCAGAACATAAAGCCGTGGCAAGCATCGCGAAGGCAACGTCAACTTCTTCTACTGTCGTGATAGAGACAACACGAGACGCTTGCGTGCGGTAGTGCTCTGCCAGCGGAGCGATGACGGCGGTGAAGAAGAACCGGTCGATATGTGCAAAGATTGGCCGCACATCACCAAGCATGTTTTGCGCATTGGATTCAAGCCAAGAGGCAAGCCATTGGAACTGATCAGCCAGGCGGGCCGTTTCAGATGAAATATCCATGATTTTGGCTTGCCGTCGTTGCAACCACAGCCGGTGTTCAGATCGCAGCTTTGCCACAGGTTCAGCCAGATGATTGCAGACATCTTGAATTGCGCCAAGGCTCTTGGAAATTGAAACAGTGTCACGGACCGGATCGTCCACTAACACGACGATGTTGCGCGCAGAATAGGTTGCAAGCGCTGCTGACAGCAGCGTCATCCGGATCACACGCGGCTCTTCGCAATAAGACGGAATAAGCACCGTTACGTGCTGCACTGCCCCACTAGGTCCTAATTCCTGCCTAGGGGTCTTTCTCGGATGTGTCAGCCGCATGCGGCGCGAGGTTCCAAAGCGGTTCAATAAGAAACAGATGCTGCAGAACCAAAGTCCGGACAACGCAGACAGGTCGAGCCAGTCTAGGGCCAATCCTGACCCTGCTGACGCTGAAAGGTAGATCACCGTCGCAAAGGCGGCGAAGGAAAATGCCATCAAGAGCAAGATCGAAAGCCCATCCCACCACCGGTTCCGCTGCAGCAAACCGGAACTGGCAAAATGAGGGGGGGCAGATCCGGCAGACAGCCCGTTAGAAGATACGACTGAAAGTCGCTGGGCTGGTGGCAGGCTGTGCCGGCCATGCAGGGTTGTCACCGGGGCGAAACCCAG
>JBIHZO010000482.1:0-2894 GCA_044231405.1 Cypionkella sp.
GCCGCGAATGTAGATGTAGCAAGCGTTGGCCCCCATCGCGAAGGCGGCGATCAGGCAGCCCTCGATCAGCGTATGGGGATCATGGCGCATGATCTCACGGTCTTTGCAGGTGCCCGGTTCGGATTCGTCGGCATTGACCACCAGATACGAGGGCCGTCCATCCGATTGCTTGGGCATGAAAGACCACTTCAAGCCCGTCGGAAAGCCAGCGCCGCCGCGGCCTCGCAAACCGCTGGCCTTCATCTGCTCGATGATCTTGTCTTTGCCACGCGAAATGATCTCGGCGGTGCCATCCCAATGGCCGCGCTTTCTGGCACCCGCCAACGAACGGTCGTGCATCCCGTAAAGGTTGGTGAAGATGCGGTCCTGATCCTTGAGCATATCTGCCCCTTCCTTACGTGCGGCGCTTGCGCCAAATTTGATACGTTACCACCAAGGCCCAGATGAACCCCGCCAGTGCTGCCAGATCGGCCAGCAGCGTGTATTTTGGCGGCCAACCCATGTCCGCGCCCACCACTTGCACCCCCATCCACAACAGCATCGTCACGGCGATCACCACGGCCACCAGCCGGATATCGCGCGCCTGATCCTTTTTCGGGCCGGGAAGTGTCATGCCCTAGTGATGTCCGCCATGGCTCTGGCCGTCGCCATGATCATCCGCTGCCACCAGCTCCACACCGCCGTTGCCCAGCAACACGCCATAGACCCCGAACACCATCGCGCCAACCAGAACAGCGGGCGAAATCCCGACATCACCCAGCATCCGCGCCAAAGTCGCCGCGATCAGGCCGGCAACAGCCGCCACCAGCCAACCGCCCGCCCAAGGGCCGTCAACGCTTGCGTGATCGTGCGAATGGTCCATGCTGCCTCTCAGTAATCATTGGTCTTGGCGCGGTGCTGGAATTCTTCCATGCCGACGCTGCCGATCAGTTTCGCTTGTGCGACCCATTTGTCACGGGAAGCCCGGCCCTTGAAGCCCTTGAGGTTGGCGTCCATCCACGCAATTTCATCCGCGCCCCAGTTGGCGATCTGGTCAAAATGGAAGACCCCCAAACCATGGCACAGCTTTTCCAGCACCGGGCCGATGCCTTCGATCTTTTGCAGATCATCCGCCACACCCCCGCGCGGGCCGGTCAGGCCCGCCGGTTGGTTCTGCGCAAATTCAGCAGGGGCCTTTGCGTCCAGCGTGGCCAGCGGCGTGGCCTCGGGCGCATTGCCATCAGCCACAGGCTTGCCTTTGGACAGCGCCGGGGCCTCGTGAACCGTCGCCCCGGTCTTGTCCGCGACCTCCGCCACACCCGGCTTAGGCTCTGCCGCCACACCGACCGCAGCACTGACGGCCTCTGGCATCGCGGCCAGTTTTGGATCGGATTTCGGCGATTTGGCCTTCCACGGCGTGGTCAGCGGCACTTCGGTGCCATCAATCCGCTTGACTGTATCGCCGATGTCCACCGCGTTCTGCGCAGAGGCGTTGTACTGTGCCCGCCCTGCGGCGAAGTCCTTCAAAGAGGTCAGCCCCGAGGCAGGTTCGGCAGCGTAACGGCCATTCTGCGGGCCGGGAACGGGAAGTTCGCCATTCGAGAACCGCCCGATCAACTCGCGCAATTTGGCTGGCGTCAGGTCTTCGTAGTAATCCTTGCCGATCTGGGCCATCGGGGCATTGGCGCAAGCACCCATGCATTCGACCTCTTCCCAGCTGAACTTGCCATCGGCAGACAGGGCGTGCGCCTTGTCCGCGATCAGTTCGCGGCACACGGCAATCAGCTCTTCGGCGCCGCAGATCATGCAGCTTGTGGTGCCGCATATCTGCACATGGGCAATGGAACCAACGGGTTGCAATTGGAACATGAAGTAGAACGTCGCCACTTCCAACACGCGGATATAGGCCATGCCCAGCATGTTGGCGACATGTTCAATCGCCGGACGCGACAGCCAACCTTCCTGTTCCTGCGCCCGCCACAGCAGCGGGATCACAGCACTGGCCTGCCGCCCCTCGGGGTACTTCGAGATCTGACCCTGCGACCACAGATAGTTCGCCGGAGTGAAGGCAAAGGAGGCGGGTTGTTCTTTGTGCAGACGGCGAAGCATTAGCGGTCGACCTCCCCGAACACGATGTCCATCGTGCCGATGATTGCGGATACATCGGCCAACTGGTGGCCCTTGCAGATATAATCCATGGCTTGCAGGTGCAAGAAACCTGGCGCGCGGATCTTGGCGCGGTAGGGTTTGTTCGACCCGTCGGCCACCAGATAAACGCCGAATTCACCCTTCGGGGCCTCAACCGCCGCATAAACCTCACCCGCGGGGACATGGAAGCCCTCGGTGTAAAGTTTGAAGTGGTGGATCAACGCCTCCATCGAGGTTTTCATATCGTCGCGCTTTGGCGGGGTGATCTTGCCACGGGCCAGAATTTCGCCGGGTTCCGCCCGCAGTTTGGTTATGCACTGCCGGATGATAAGGATCGACTGCGTCATCTCTTCCATGCGGCACAGATAGCGATCATAGCAATCGCCGTTCTTGCCCACCGGCACCTTGAAGTCGAATTCGTCATAGCATTCATAGGGTTGGCTGCGGCGCAAATCCCAGGCCAGACCCGACCCGCGCACCATAACGCCAGAGAAGCCGTATTTGACGATGTCGTCCTCGGTGACCACACCGATATCGGCGTTGCGCTGTTTGAAGATGCGGTTTTCGGTCAGCAGACCGTGCAGATCGTCCAGCACCTTGGGGAAGGTGTAGGTCCAAGCCTCAATGTCGTTGATCAGATCGTCGGTCAGATCCTGATGCACACCACCGGGGCGGAAATAGGCGGCGTGCAGGCGCGCGCCGCTCGCCCGCTCATAAAACACCATCAGCTTTTCACGCTCTTCAAAGCCCCACAGCGGCGGCGTCAG
>JBIHZO010000483.1:0-2885 GCA_044231405.1 Cypionkella sp.
GTCGCGTGGTATGTGCACAACTCGGCCGCTGATGGCATGGGCCGCATTGGTGTTCTGGTCGCGGTCAAAGGCACCGACAACGGCATTGCCAAGCAGATCGCCATGCATGTCGCTGCGACGAACCCGCTTGCCCTGTCCGAAGCCGACCTTGACCCGGTGGTGGTCGAGCGTGAGTTGGCCGTTCAGACCAGCAAAGCCCTGGAAGAGAACGCAGCCTCGGCCAAACCGAAGCCGGATTCGGTCATTCAGAACAATATCATCCCGGGTCGCATGAAGCGCTTCCTGTCGGAAAACACCCTGATGGGTCAGATGTTCGTGATGAACCCGGAAATCACCGTGGCCGAAGCCGCCAAGCAGGCTGGCGTTGAAGTCACCGGCTTTGTCCGTATGGGCGTGGGCGAAGGCATCGAGAAAGAAAAAGAAGACTTCGCTGCAGAAGTGGCGAAAATGGTTCAGGCCTGATTTATCAGGACTTTGCAGGGCAGGGGGCCAGCGGCAACGCTGGCCCTTTTTCTTTTTGTTCAGAGGGTTAAGATGCGACGCTGATGTGATACATGATCAAGCTGCCAACGTCGCCTGCACCTTGGTGTCCACCGACAATCCCTCAGACGCCAACCGCAGGCGTATTGCCACCATCGTCGCTGAAAAGCCCATCAGCAGCGCCACATTCCGCATGGTCTTGCCATCTGCCACCCATTCCAACGCCAAACCCGGTCCGCGCCGCTGCTTTCGACGATCTGCGTCGGCCGCGATACCAAATCTGCCACACGCGCACCTGTCTTAGGCGGCAGAGCCGCTTGTCCTTGTCCCTGCTTCTGTCATATCACGTCATGGACGCCGATACAGGCGGCGCGTGATAAGGTGAAAAAGATGCAACGGGCAGACGTGGTGATCATTGGCGGCGCGGTGATGGGGGCGTCTTGCGCCTATTGGCTGACTCGCATGAACCCCGAACTGCAAGTGCTTGTTGTAGAACGCGATATCAGCTTTGCACGTTCTTCGACGGCGCTGTCGGTGGCGTCCATCCGGCAGCAGTTCAGCACCGGCGTCAATGTGGCCATCTCACGCTTTGGTATCGGTTTCATCCGCGACTTTCAGCAGAATCTGGGTGTCGATGTGGGCATCGGGTCGTTGGGCTTGAAGGAAAATGGCTATCTGTTTCTGGCCCATTCGGCGGATGGTGCCGCGATGCTGCACGATCATGCCGAAATGCAGCGCAGCTTCGGCGCAGCGACCGAGGTCTGGACACCTGATCAGATCAAAGCGCGCTTCCCGTGGCTGGAAGTGGGAGATCTGGCCGCAGGCAGTTTCGGCCATCGGGATGAGGGTTGGTTTGACAACATGGGCCTGCTTGCGGGCTTTCGCGCCGCAGCCAAAGCCCAAGGCGCGCGGTTTGTGACTGATGAAGTCGTTGGAATCACGGTGGAATTGGGCCAGGTGACCGGGGTGACTTTGAGGCAGGGTGGCACTGTCGCTTGTGGCATTGCAGTCAATGCAGGGGGCACCCGTGCGGCGGTGATAGCGCAAATGGCCGGTTTGGATCTGCCGGTCGAACCCCGCAAGCGCACAGTTTTCGTGATTGATGCACCGAACGCCCGGCATCCTGACGCGCCCTTGCTGGTCGATTCCGGCTTTTACCTGCGCCCTGAACAAGGCCACTGGATCACTGCGACGGTGCCTGCACAGGACGGCCCATGCGCGGTGGATGATTTCGAGCCCGACCTTCACCTGTTCGAGGACGTGATCTGGGAGCAGCTGTACAACCGTGCTCCGGGGTTTGACGCGGTGAAAGTGGTGCGCCATTGGGTTGGACATTACGCCTATAACACCTTGGACCAAAACGCCATTCTTGGCCCGCATCCCGATCTGCCAACGCTGTTCTTCATGAACGGTTTTTCCGGCCACGGGTTGCAACAATCGCCTGCCGTTGGCCGTGGCTTGGCAGAGCATATCCTGACTGGTGGCTGGCAAAGCCTTGACCTGTCTGACCTGTCTATCGACCGAGTGCTGTCGGGTAAGGCGTTCCCGGAAGCTGCCATCGTTTGATTGCAGTTGTCTTTAGCGCAGCCAGAGCCATCTTGCGCTTATAAATATTACATAATATTGATTATCGGATTTATTTATGTAGGCGCAAAGTAGAAATGTCCCATCTGAGCAAAGTTAAAGTGTCACCCTCTTTGTGTCGCCAGCTCGGCGCTTTGGAGGATGCACAAGGGATGGGTCATGATGAGCGAGCGCGAGCTTGGGCGGATCGAAGTTCCGTCGCGGGCTCTGCCCTACAGCGCCTTCGACGACAACCAGCAGCCCATCATCCATGCAGCAATCACCGAGAACAAGCGACTGAGTGAGGAGCTGGCCTATGCAAAGGCCCTGCAAGACGCGGCACCGCCCAAAGTGAAGACCGTTGGCAAGCAGAAATCCCGGTACCAACCCACCGGCAAGAAGAGCCCTGGTCGTAGGTCAGGGCTAGACAAGCGCGCCGAGCACCGGGCCGAAGAAGCCGTGCAAGTGGCGGGGCAGGTCTGCGATGTGTGAGGTCTCTGCCCTGCCCCGCCACACCCCACAGAAACGAGAAAGGACATTTCTACTTTGCTGAAACACGCATTCATTATCTTGCTGACAACAATGGACCAGGCCAAACAAACTCGGACATGCAGCACTTTTCAGTGGTTGAATTGGTGCACCCAGCAGGATTCGAACCTGCGACCTCTGCCTTCGGAGGGCAGCACTCTATCCAGCTGAGCTATGGATGCGCAAAGTTTCTATAGCCCGAGACGAACCCGGCTGCAACGCGAAATCAGCCAAACAGATCATGACAAAGTTCCAGCGCCGAAACCAATGCGTCGACTTCATCCGTGGTGTTGTACATCGCAAAAGACGCCCGG
>JBIHZO010000484.1:0-2883 GCA_044231405.1 Cypionkella sp.
GCGGGGAGTTGCGCTGTTGGTTCCGGCGCAGTTCGGGCTGACAGTCGGGGAATACGCGCCCAATGCGGTGAAGAAAACCGTGGTGGGGGTGGGCCATGCCGACAAGGGGCAGGTCGATCACATGGTCAAGGTACAGCTGCCCGGCGTGAAAATCGCCGGGCCGGATGCGGCGGACGCCTTGGCAATCGCCATCTGCCACGCGCATCATCTGCAAAGCGCCGGGCGGTTGGCGGCGGCATTGAAGAAGGCGGCGGTATGATCGGGAAGTTGTCGGGACGGCTGGATTGGCGCGGCGGCGATCAGGTGCTGATCGACGTCCGCGGCGTGGGCTATATCGTGCATGTGAACGACCGGACCATGGCCGCACTGCCGGGGGTGGGGCAGGCGGTTTCCCTGTACACCGACCTGCTGGTGCGCGAAGACCTGCTGCAACTCTTTGGTTTCGCAACACTTCTGGACAAAGAGTGGCACAAGCTCTTGACCACGGTGCAGGGCGTGGGGGCCAAGGCCGCCATGGCGATCATGGGCACTTTGGGCGCCGATGGCGTGGCCCGCGCCCTGACCCTGGGCGATCAGCGCGCCATTCAGGCCGCCCCCGGCGTGGGGCCGAAACTGGCGCAGCGGATCATACTGGAGCTGAAATCCAAGGCCCCCTCGGTGATGGCGATGGGCGCGAACCTTGTGGTGACAGCCGAGGCTGACGATTCCGTGCTGGAACCCCTCACCCCGATGGCCCCGCGCAAGGCCGTGGCCCCCAACGCCGCCCAAAATCGCGCCGCCTTCACCGCCGACGCGTTGTCGGCCTTGCTGAACCTGGGCTACACCCAAGGCGACGCTGCTCAGGCCATCGCCACCATCGCGTCTGAACAGCCCGAAGCTGATACGGCAAGCCTGATCCGCGCGGCGCTGAAGCTTCTGGCCCCGAGGCGCTGATGACATCCGACCCCGCCCTGCGCCCCGAGCCCTTGCCCGAAGATCTGGACCGCGCCCTGCGCCCGCAGGTGCTGGAGGATTTCGTCGGTCAGCAAGAGGCCCGCGCCAACCTGCGGGTGTTCATCGAATCCGCCAAGATCCGCGGCGAGTCGATGGATCACACGCTGTTTCACGGCCCCCCCGGTCTGGGCAAGACCACGCTGGCGCAGATCATGGCGCGGGAATTGGGGGTGGGGTTTCGCATGACTTCGGGGCCCGTGCTGGCCAAGCCCGGCGATCTGGCGGCGATCCTGACCAATCTGGAACCGCGCGATGTGCTCTTCATCGACGAGATTCACCGCCTGTCCCCGGTGGTCGAAGAGGTGCTCTATCCAGCGATGGAGGATTTCGCGCTGGATCTGGTGATCGGCGAGGGGCCCGCCGCGCGGACGGTGCGGATCGAATTGCAGCCCTTCACGCTGGTCGGCGCGACAACACGGCTGGGCCTGCTGACCACGCCCCTGCGCGATCGCTTCGGCATCCCGACCCGGCTGCAATTCTACACCGAGGATGAGCTGGACCTGATCGTCACCCGTGGCGCGCGGCTCTTGGGCATCCCCTCGGACCCCGAAGGCACGCGTGAGATTGCCAAGCGCGCGCGCGGCACCCCCCGCATCGCCGGGCGCTTGCTGCGCCGGGTGGTGGATTTCGTCACCGTGGAAGGTGACGGCCGCCTGACCCGCGCCATCGCCGACCGGGCGCTGACGCGATTGGGGGTGGATCACATCGGCCTCGATGGTGCCGATCGGCGCTACCTGATGCTGTTGGCCGAGCATTACGGCGGCGGTCCGGTGGGGGTGGAAACCATCGCAGCGGCGCTGTCCGAGGCGCGCGACGCGATCGAAGAGGTGATCGAGCCCTACCTGTTGCAACAGGGCCTGCTGCAACGCACCCCGCGCGGGCGGATGCTGGCGGCGCGGGCCTGGCGGCATCTGGGGCTGGACGCGCCGCGCCCACCCGGGCAAAGCGATTTGTTCGAGGGGTAAGCCTTCAAGGCAGGGGGCCTTCTGCCCCCTCTGGGCTGACGCCCATTCACCCCCGAGGATATTTGAACCAATGTGAATGGTCTTTCAGACTGGCGCAAATATCCCCGCCGGAGGCGCAGGTTTGCGCAAGATCGCGGCTGCATGGTTGAGCCCGCGCTGCCGTCGCGGTATCGGAAGCAAAGACAGGAGGCCCGAATGACGCCAGAACAGATTCAAGCATTGTTCACCCGCAGCGACGGGCAGTATCTGTTCGCGCGCTGGGGGCGGGCGATGGTGCCGGTGGTGTTTGGGCTGGATGATGTCACCTTGCCCGTCATGAAGGGTGCAATAGAGGCGGTGGCGGGTTTGGCCGGGCACGAGATTGCCGCCGCAGACCCGGAACTTGGCGCCAATCTGATGGTGTTTTTCTTCCGCGATTGGGCCGAGCTGACCGATGTGCCCAATCTGGAAAAGCTGATCCCCGATCTTGCGGCGCTGTGCGCGCGGCTGGAGGTGGCGGGGGCAAACCAGTACCGTGCGTTCCGTTTTGACCCGGCGGGCGCGATCAAGGCGGCCTTTGTGTTCGTGCGGATGGATGCGGCACTGGACGCGGTGCCTGCAGAGGTTCTGGCGCTGTCGCAGGCGGTGCAGATCATAGTGCTGTGGTCGGACCGGGCCTTTGCGGGCCAATCGCCCTTGGTGGATGCGGGCGCGGGGGCGCAGCTTCGGCCCGAAATTGCCGGGTTGATCCGGGCGGGTTACGCCCCCTTGATGCCTGCTGTTGCGCGCGATGCGTCCCATGCTTACCGGCTTGCGGCGCGGCTGTGAAAGAGGCTGATCTTTATCCTGACCTGAAGGCCTATCTGGAACGCCAGGGCTACACGGTGAAGGCCGAGATCGGTGCTTGTGATCTGATGGCGCGGCGGGGGGATGAGCCTGCGGTTGT
>JBIHZO010000485.1:0-2870 GCA_044231405.1 Cypionkella sp.
ATGCCGACGCGCTTGGCCTGTCCAACCGTGCGCACCTTGTGCAATCGGATTGGTTCGCGGGCATTGCGGGCCACTTTGATCTGATCACCTCCAACCCGCCCTATATTGCCGCTGATGAGATGGCCGCACTTTCCCCGGACGTGTTGAACCACGAGCCACATCTGGCCCTGTCACCTGGTGGTGATGGTCTGGCAGCCTACCGCGCCATTGCTTTGGGCGCCTCGGCGCGGCTGATGTCGGGCGGGCGTCTGCTGTTGGAAATCGGGCCGACTCAGGGGGCTGCCGTTTGCGCCCTTCTGGCAAGGCAGGGGTTGCACAACATCCGCATTTTGCGCGATTTTGACGGCCGCGATCGTGTGGTCGCCGCCCAAAAGCCCGGAGATTCTGACAGTTAAGGCGCTCTGGGAGCAGCTGCGTCAAATTTGCGCAAGATTTTCCTTGTCACGCGGTCCCCCCTGTGATTATTCCAATTCACGCGGGTCGCGGCGCATTCGGTGCCGCACCTTCGCAAACCCGGCCATTGCTGCTATGCCCCACTGGGCAGACGATCCCGAAAAGATCAGGCGCATGTCAGACCGGACTATCTGGTTCAAGGATCAAGATGCGCTCTTCCAAGTCTCGCTCGCGTTCAAAGACGAACCGCCCGCGCACCCTCGGCAATATCATCAACCGCGTGTTCGACAGCTCTGGCCCTGAGGGCAAAGTGCGCGGCACTCCGCAGCAGATCATCGAGAAATATCAGATGCTCGCGGGTGATGCGCAGCGGTCAAACGACCGTGTGGCCGCCGAGAACTTCTCTCAACATGCTGAGCATTACACCCGTATGCTGGCTGAAGCCACACGTGAGATGGCGGCGGAGCAAGAGCAGCGGCAACAGTTCAGCCAGCCCAATCAGAACGGGCAAGGCAATCCGAACAGTGGCAACCGCGACCGTCAGGATTATCGGCCAGAGCGTGGCGATTACCGGCCCGAACGCAGCGATCAGCATGATGGCGACCAACCCTACGCCGCAGGATTTGCGGTGGTCGAGGCTGATGAAACCACATTGGTGGATTTGCCCGAAGTGCCGCGCCAGCCACGCCGCGACGATTATCGTCGTGACGAGCGCCCGCGCGACAACCGTGGCGACAATCAGCAACGTGAAAACCGTGGCGACAATCAGCAGCGCGAGAACCGTGGTGACAATCAGCCGCGTGAAAACCGTGGCGACAATCAGCCGCGTGGGGATCAGCCGCGCGAGCCGCGCAATGACAATCAGCCGCGCCGTCAGGAGAATACCCGCCGCGACGACAACCGTCGGGACCAACGACCGGCGCAACCCCCGCGTGATCAGGTCCAGCCCGAGGCGGCGCGCGCCGAAGTGACGAAAGCCGAGCCTCTGCGCGCCGAAGCCCCGCGCGCCGAAGCCCCGCGCGCCGAAGCCCCGCGCGTCGAAGCCCCACGGGTAGATGCCCCACGCGCCGAAGCCCCACGTTTTGAATCCCCTGCGGCCTTGGTGGCTCAGGTCGAGGCAGCTGCCGCGCCAAAACCGCGCGCGCCCAGAGTTGCCAAGCCCGTTGAGGTCTCGCAGACCGCAGACGCACCCAAAGTCACCCGTGCCCCGCGTGCGAAAAAGCCAGCCGTTGTCGCCGAAGGCGGCAGCACCGAATAGGCCGGATTTGGCTGACGAAACGAGAAAGGTCCGCACAGGCGGGCCTTTTTCATGTCGGCACGGTCACTCTCCGGCGACAATCCGTGCCAGCGCGCAGAATTTCTCCAGCGAGATTTCCTCGGCCCGCGCCGTCGGTTCAATCCCCGCCGCCACCAGTTGCGCCTCGATCTCCGGCCCCATGCCTTTCAGGCTGGAGCGCAACATCTTGCGGCGCTGCCCGAATCCCAGCGTGGTGATGCGGTTCAACACCGCCTCGGGGGCCGGATAGCGCGGCGCCTCCAACCGGGTCAGATGGACCACCGCCGAATGGACCTTGGGCGCGGGGGTGAAGGCCTCGGGCGGCAGGATCAACACGATCTTGGCATCGCAGCGCCACTGCGCCAACAGCGCCAGCCGTCCGTAATGGTCGGTGCGCGGCTTGGCCACGATCCGCTCTGCCACCTCTTTTTGGAACATCAACGTCAGACTTTGCCAAAAGGGCGGCCAGATCTGTGGCGTCAACCAGCGGATCAGCAACTCAGTGCCGATGTTATAGGGCAGGTTCGCCACAATCCGCACCGGCGGCGTCAGATGCGCCAGCACGTCCAACTCCAGCGCGTCGCCGTTGATCACGTCCAACCGCCCCGGATGCGCTGCGGCAATCTCGGCCAGCGCCGGCATGCAACGCGGATCTTTTTCCACCGCCAACACATGGCGCGCGCCCTCGGCCAACAGCCCGCGCGTCAGCCCACCCGGACCCGGTCCCACTTCCAGCACATCGCAAGCCGACAGATCGCCCGCTGAACGCGCAATCTTGGCGGTCAGGTTCATATCCAGCAGAAAGTTCTGTCCCAAGGATTTCTTGGCCACCAGATCATGCATCCGGATCACCTCTCGCAAAGGCGGCAGCCCGTCGATCGTTCCCACTCATAGCCCTTTCATCTTGGCCAAAATATCCCGGGGGCGCGGGGGCTGGCCCCCGCACACCTTACCGCAAGCGCGCCGTGGCCATGTCCTGCGCCATCTTCAGTGCCGCGATCAGACTGTCAGGGCGTGCCAAACCCTTGCCCGCGATGTCAAACGCCGTGCCATGATCGGGCGAGGTGCGCACGAACGGCAGCCCCAGCGTCACATTCACGCCACCGTCGAAATCCAGCGTCTTGATCGGTATCAGCGCCTGGTCGTGATACATGCAGACAGCCACATCGTAGCCCTGACGCGCACGGGCGTGGAACATTGT
>JBIHZO010000125.1:0-8614 GCA_044231405.1 Cypionkella sp.
CGCCATGATTACCGCCGAACTGGAAAAGGCGGGGCTCGACAAACTGGGCATCCGCTGGAAACTGGCAGGCGAAGACGCCGAGCAGGCCGAGGCCGGGGCTTTCCTTGGCAAGGCCTTCGGCGCCGCAATGTTTCTGATCTTCGTGGTGCTGCTGGCGCAATTCAACAAGTTCATCTCGGTCTGGCTGGTGCTGTCGGCTGTGATCATGTCCACCATTGGCGTGCTTTTGGGGTTGATCATCATGGGTCAACCCTTTGGCGTGGTGATGACCGGCATCGGCATCATCGCCCTGGCGGGAGTGGTGGTGAACAACAACATCGTGCTGATCGACACCTATGACACCCTGCGCCGTGAGGGCATGCCCAAGATCGAAGCGATCCTGGAAACCTGCCGCGAGCGCGCACGGCCCGTGGTGCTGACGGCGCTGACCGCCATTCTGGGCGTGCTGCCGATTGCCTTCGGTCTGAACCTTGAACTGCTGAACCACGAAACCACCTTCGGCGCGCCGTCAACGCAGTGGTGGATCTCCCTGTCCAGCGCGATTGTCTTCGGCCTCGCCTTCGCCACCGTGCTGACGCTGGTGGTGATCCCGTCGCTGCTGATGCTGGTCACGCCGGGGGACGGGCCGAAACGCAAATGGTTTGGGTGGTTTCGGCGGAGCAGGGCTTGATCCCGTAAAGTTTGATTAAAATTTGCGTTTCATGTTGGTGAAAATATCCCACGGGGGAAGTCCCATTGCCTTGGGCAATGGGATGCGGGGGTGTGAAACCCCCGCCTTCGCCTGACTTTCCCAGCGCAGCCCAAGCGCGCAGAGGCATGCCAAAGGGCCGGACCCTGCTTGCATCAGGTCACAGGCCTTGGGTGATCAGCCCCAGGATCGTCCGGGCAGCCGGAGGCAGGAACACCCCGCGCCGTGTCAAAAGACTGTAAGGCGCAACGCTGATCGCCAGATCGGTCTGAATGATGGCAAAGGCCGCATCTGGGCCACTGGCAAACTGGTCTGCCACCGCTTGAGCCAAGGGCGCGACAGAGTTGGATTGTTGCAGCAGCGCCAGCGTCAGCAGGAAAGACGCCGTGGAAAGCCGTTGCTGCGGCGCGGGCAGGCCGCGTTCGGCAAGCCGTGCCAGAACGGCGGTCCGCATCGGGCTGTCATCACCGGGCATCACCCAGTCGAACTCCAACAGGTCCAGCGGCTGGGCCACCAAGCTGTGCGCCAGCCGATGACCCTTGCGCACCATCAAGGCGACGGGTTCGGGCGCGATCACCCGCGCGTCGATCTGGGTGGCGTCGGCTCCGTCCGGCACGCGGGCGATGGCGAAATCAAGCCGACCTGACAGCAATTGCTCGAACAGGATATCCGAACTGGCCACGATGACCTCGGTCTGGATGCCGGGATGTGACAGCCGTGCGGTGCGCAGGGCAGGCAGCACGATGTCCAGTGCGGGTGCCGTGACCGCACCAATTCCGACGTGGCCGATTTGACCGCCGCCCGCCTCGGCCATCTCGCGCGCCGCGTCGCGCATTTCCATCAACACCCGCTCGGCCCGTCGCGCCAGCATCTGCCCCGCCACCGTCAGGTTCACCCCTCGGCCTGACCGGGCGTGCACCGGCGTGCCCACAATCCGTTCAATCTCGGACAGCAGCCGCGAGGCGGCGGGCTGCGTGATGCCCACCGCTTGAGCCGCCATGCCGATCTGCCCGGTTTCCGCAAAGGCCGCCATCATCCGCAAATGGCTAAGTTTCATACCCCGGTTCAACAATACATCGGTCTGTTTCGGTTTGGGCATGCCAACCTCGGTATGAGTGAATGCTAAATCATCATTTGACGGATATACATGCAATCTGCAATCTGCGCGTGCGGCGGGAAAAAGGCGGTCAGCGTCTGCGCCGGAAGATTTGCCAACTTGCGCCTGCGGGCGTCTCTGGGAGGATTACCATGAACCTATCACGTCGGGCGCTTTTGGCGCTTGTTGCGGCCGCGACCGCTTCTGTCGCCGTCCCGTCCTTTGCCCAAGACAAAGGCACCATCGGCATTTCGATGCCGACCAAATCTTCGGCCCGCTGGATCTCGGATGGCGAGTCGATGGTGAAGCAGTTCACCGAAGCGGGTTACGGCACCGATCTGCAATATGCAGAAGATGACATCCCGAACCAGCTGGCCCAGATCGAGAACATGATCACCAAGGGTGTGAAGGTTCTGGTCATCGCCGCCATCGACGGCACCACCCTGTCGAACGCGCTGGACAACGCCGCCGCCGCTGGCATCAAGGTCATCGCCTATGACCGCCTGATCCGCGACTCGGGTTCGGTTGATTACTACGCCACCTTCGACAACTTCAAAGTCGGCGTGCAGCAGGCCACCTCGCTGGTCGAAGGTCTGAAAGAGCGTTTCCCGGACCAAAAGCCTTGGAACGTCGAACTGTTCGGCGGCAGCCCGGACGACAACAACGCCTTCTTCTTCTACAATGGCGCGATGTCGGTTCTGGACCCTATGATTGCAGACGGCACCATCGCCATTCCGTCGGGTCAGATGGGCATGGATGTGGTCGGCACCCTGCGTTGGGATGGCGCTGTTGCCCAGTCGCGCATGGACAACCTGCTGTCGGCCAACTATGGCGACAAGGCCCTGCACGGCGCGCTGTCGCCCTATGACGGCTTGTCGATCGGCATTCTGTCGTCGGTCAAAGGTGTCGGCTATGGCTCTGGTGATCTGAAGATGCCAATCGTCACCGGTCAGGATTGCGAAATTCCGTCCGTCAAATCGATGGTCGCGGGCGAGCAGTATTCGTCGATCTTCAAGGACACCCGCACCCTGGCTGGCGTCACCGTGAAGATGGTCGATGCGCTGGTTTCGGGGTCCGAGCCGGAAATCAACGACACCAAGACCTATGACAACGGCGTCAAAGTCGTGCCGTCCTACCTGCTGGAGCCGCTGCCGGTGAACGTGTCGAACTACGAGGAACTCCTTGTTGGTTCGGGCTATTACACCGCAGATCAGCTGAAGTAACCAAACAGGCCACCCGTATCCGCCCCACGCTCCCGTGGGGCGGATACGGTTTTTTCCGGGGGGAATGACGATGACGGCACTTCTGGAAATGCGCGGGATCAGCAAAGTGTTCCCCGGTGTGCGCGCGCTGGACAATGTGAACCTGACCGTCGAGGCGGGAGAGATTCACGCGATCTGTGGCGAAAACGGCGCGGGCAAGTCCACCTTGATGAAGGTGCTGTCGGGCATCTATCCGCATGGATCCTATGAGGGCGAAATCCTGTATGACGGGGCGCCCCTGATGAACCGCTCGATCTCGGATTCCGAGGCGAAAGGCATCATCATCATCCATCAGGAACTGGCGCTGGTGCCGCTGTTGTCGATTGCCGAGAACCTGTTTTTGGGCAACGAGGTGGCGAAGAACGGCGTGATCAACTGGCCTCAGACGTTCCAGAAAACCGAAACGCTGCTGGCAAAGGTGGGCCTGCATGAGGCTCCTGCGACCAAGGTGGAAAAGCTGGGCGTCGGCAAGCAACAGCTGATCGAAATCGCCAAGGCGCTGGCGAAAGACGTGCGCCTTCTGATCCTGGATGAACCCACTGCCGCCTTGCAGGAAAATGACAGCCAGAAGCTGCTCGATTTGCTGCTGGAGTTGAAGGCGCAGGGCATCACCTCGATCCTGATCAGTCACAAACTGAACGAAATCAACCGTGTGGCCGACCGTATCACCATCATTCGGGATGGGGCGTCGGTGTCCACTCTGACCAAAGCCGAGATTTCCGAAGACCGCATCATCCGCGACATGGTCGGCCGCGATATGGCGCACCGCTATCCGGAACGCACGCCTGACATCGGCGAAACGCTGCTGGAGGTGGAAGGCTGGAACGTCTGGCACCCCGAGCAAAAAGACCGCCAGATGATCCGAAACGCCGCCTTTACGGTGCGCAAGGGTGAGATTGTCGGCATTGCGGGCCTGATGGGGGCAGGGCGCACCGAACTGGCGATGAGCCTCTTTGGCAAAAGCTATGGCACAAGGATTTCCGGCACCGTCAAGATGGGCGGCAAGGTGGTCGATACCTCGACCGTGTCCAAGGCGGTTGCGGCGGGGCTTTCCTATGTGACAGAGGATCGCAAGGTTCTGGGGCTGGTGCTGGACGAACCCATCGTGCGCAACATCACGCTGGCCAACCTGATGGGCGTGTCGGTGCGCGGTGTGCTGGACAAGCGCCGCGAAACGCGGGTGGCCGAGGGCTATCGCACCGCCATGGCCATCCGCACGCCGGGGGTGTTCCAGAAGGTGGTGAACCTGTCGGGCGGCAATCAGCAAAAAGTGGTGCTGTCAAAATGGCTGTTCACCGATCCGCAGGTGCTGATCCTCGATGAACCCACGCGTGGCATCGACGTGGGTGCCAAGTTCGAGATTTACGCGATCATGAACGATCTGGCCGCGCAGGGGCGTGGCGTGGTGATGATCAGCAGTGAAATGCCCGAACTGCTGGGCATGTGTGACCGTATCTATGTGATGAACGAGGGCCGTCTGGTGGGCGAGTTGTCGCGCGAAGAGGCCAGTCAGGAACGCATCATGGCGTTGATTTTGAAAAGTGATGATCCCACCACGACCGGGTCCAACAAAGCTGGAAAGGCTGCATGATGGCGGAAAAAAAGGGTTTAGGCGCGCATCTGGGCGGGCATTTGCGTGAAAACGGCATGATGATGGCGCTGGTTGCCATCGTGCTGTTCTTCACCATCATCGTGCGGGTCGTGCTGGACGTGGATTTCCTGTCGGCGCAGAACATCACCAACCTGTTCTTGCAAAACTCTTACGTCATCATCATGGCGCTGGGCATGCTTTTGGTCATCGTGGCCGGGCATATCGATCTGTCGGTGGGGTCGGTTGTTGGCTTTACTGGCGCGGTGGCGGCGGTGCTGACGGTCAATCTGGATTGGCCGGTGATCGCCGTGGTGCCCGCCTGTCTGGTCGTCGGTCTGCTGATTGGCGCGGCGCAGGGGTACTGGATTGCCTATTGGCGGATTCCGTCCTTTATCGTGACACTGGCGGGGATGCTGGTGTTTCGCGGCCTGACTTTGTGGCTGCTGAACGGCCAGAACATCGGCCCGTTTCCCAAGGCGTTTCAGTCGCTGTCCACCGGCTTCATTCCCGATCTGGTTGGTGTCGGCAAGCCGAACATCACCGCCATCATCGTGGTGGCGCTTGCGGCGACGGCCATCGTGTTTCTGGGCTGGCGCGCGCGCAACCGGGATGCCGAATTCGGGCTGGAGCCGGAACCTTTGGTGATTTTCACCATCCGCAACTTCATCGTTGCGGCGGCGCTGATGTTTGTCGGCTACAAGCTGGCGTCGTTCCGGGGTCTGCCGAATGTGGTGGTGATCTTGTCGATCCTGACGGTGCTTTACGCGTTTTTCACCGAAAATACGACCACCGGCCGGCGCATCTACGCCTTGGGTGGCAATGAAAAGGCGGCCAAACTGTCGGGGATCAAGACCGACCGGCTGGTGTTCCTGACCTTTTGCAACATGGGCGTTCTGGCGGCTTTGGCAGGCATGATCGTCGCGGCGCGGCTCAATTCCTCCACCCCCAAGGCGGGCGGCGGATTCGAACTGGACGTCATCGCGGCGGTGTTCATCGGCGGCGCGTCGATGTCGGGCGGGGTTGGCAAAATTCTGGGCGTCGTTGTCGGCGCGCTGATCATGGGCGTGATGAACAACGGCATGTCAATCTTGGGTATCGGGATTGATTATCAACAGGTGATCAAGGGCTTGGTCCTTCTGGCCGCTGTCATCTTCGACGTCTACAACAAGAACAAATGAGGCCGTCATGCTGATTTCTCAAATCCTCCACGCGGATGGCACCCTTGCCGTTGTGCTGCGCGACGGTTCCGAAGCCGCCATCGTCAAGGGTGCCACCAGCACCTATGCGCTGGCGTCCGAGGCGATCGCGACGGGCCGTTCCCTTGCCGCGGTGATCGCCGCGCATGGCTTGGGTGAGGCGGTCGATCTGCCCCGCCTCGCCGCCGAGGGCCGCTTGACCCTGCCCATCTCCCATCCCGATCCGTCGCATATGCACCTGACCGGCACCGGGCTGACACATCTGGGTTCTGCCTCTGCCCGCGATGCCATGCATGCGAAGCTGGAGGGTGCCGAAACCCTGTCCGACAGCATGAAGATGTTCCAGATGGGTTTGAAAGGCGGCCGCCCTGCGCCGGGTCAGGCGGGAGTGCAGCCGGAATGGTTTTACAAGGGCAACGGCCATACGGCTGTCGCACACGGCCAGCCTCTCACTTCGCCCGGTTTCGCGCTGGATGGTGGCGAAGAGCCTGAAATCGCGGGCATCTATATCATCGGCCCGAGTGGTCAGCCCTTCCGCATCGGCTGGGCATTGGCGAACGAATTCTCGGACCATGTCACCGAGCGGATCAATTACCTGTATCTGGCCCATTCCAAACTGCGCCCGGCGTCTTTTGGCCCCGAAATCCTCGTCGGAGATCTGCCCGCCGACGTTCGCGGCACCTCACGCATCAAACGCGGTGGCGCTGTGATCTGGGAGAAGCCGTTCCTGTCCGGAGAGGCGAACATGTCCCACACCTATGCCAACCTTGAACATCACCACTTCAAGTACGACGTCTTCTGCACCCCCGGCGATCTGCATGTGCATATGTTTGGCACCGCGACTTTAAGCTTTGCCGATGGTATCGCACCGCAGGCGGGCGATGTGTTTGAAATCGAAGTGCCTGCTTTCGGCTTGCCCCTGCAAAACCCACTGGCGATTGCGCCCGTGCAACCCACTGTCACCGTCACCGCCTTGTGAGGACACCATGACCTTCAAACCCGCCGAATGGCCCCGCAAACTGCGCTCGCAAACCTGGTTTGGTGGCAGCAGCAAGGACAATATCTATCACCGGGGCTGGATGAAAAACCAAGGTTTCCCGCCGGATCTGTTCGATGGTCGCCCGGTGATCGGCATCTTGAACACCTGGTCGGAACTGACCCCCTGCAACGCCCATCTGAATGATCTGGCCCAGCGGGTGAAAAACGGGATCTATGAGGCGGGCGGCTTTCCGGTGGAAGTGCCGGTGTTTTCAACCAGCGAATCCGCCTTCCGCCCCACGGCGATGATGTTCCGCAATCTGGCCGCGATGGCGGTTGAAGAACAGATGCGCGGCCAGCCCATGGATGGCTGCGTGCTGCTGGTCGGCTGTGATAAGACCACCCCAAGCCTGCTGATGGCTGCCGCGTCCACTGACCTGCCATCGATTATCGTGACGGGCGGGCCGATGCTGAACGGCTATTACAAGAATGAACGTGTGGGGTCTGGCACCCACCTGTGGAAATTCTCCGAAGCCGTGAAAGCCGGGACGATGACGAAAGAGGAGTTCATGGAGGCCGAGGCGTCGATGTCGCGCAGCCCCGGTTCGTGCAACACCATGGGCACCGCGTCCACGATGGCAAGCATGGCCGAGGCTTTGGGCATGGCGCTTTCTGGCAATGCCGCTATTCCAGCAGTGGACTCACGTCGTCGGGTGATGGCGCAACTGACGGGCCGGCGCATCGTGCAGATGGTCAAGGATGATTTGAAACCGTCCGACATCCTGAAGAAAGAGGCGTTCGAAAACGCCATCCGCACCAACGCCGCGATTGGCGGGTCCACCAACGCGGTGATCCACCTGCTGGCCATCGCAGGCCGGGTCGGTATTGATCTGACGCTGGAAGACTGGGACCGTTGCGGCCGCGACGTGCCTACCATCGTGAACCTGATGCCGTCGGGCAAATATCTGATGGAGGAATTCTTCTATGCTGGTGGCCTGCCCGTGGTGATCAAACGTCTGGGTGAGGCCGGTTTGCTGCACAAGGACGCGCTGACCGTGTCGGGCGAAACCGCTTGGGATCAGGTCAAGGACGTGATCAACCACAACGAAGATGTGATCCTGCCCGCCGAAAAAGCGCTGACCCAATCGGGCGGCGTGGTGGTGCTGAAAGGCAACCTTGCGCCGAAAGGGGCCGTGCTGAAACCATCCGCCGCGACGCCCGCGCTGATGGTGCATCGCGGCCGCGCCGTGGTGTTTGAAGACATCGACGACTACAAGGCCAAGATCAACGACGAGGCGCTGGATATCGACGAAAACTGCGTCATGGTCCTGAAAAACTGCGGTCCCAAAGGCTATCCTGGCATGGCCGAGGTGGGCAACATGGGCCTGCCGCCCAAGGTGCTGCGCAAGGGCATCACCGATATGGTCCGCATTTCCGATGCGCGCATGTCGGGCACCGCCTTCGGCACGGTTGTGCTGCACACCTCGCCCGAGGCGGCTGCAGGCGGGCCGCTGGCCGTGGTGCAGAACGGTGACATGATCGAGTTGGACGTGCCGAACCGTCGCCTGCATGTGGATATTTCGGATGCCGAGATGACCGCGCGGCTGGCGAAATGGCAGCCCAGCCATATCGTGCCGGATGGCGGCTATGCTTGGCTGCATCAGGCCCATGTGCAGGGTGCCGACACCGGGGCCGATCTGGATTTCTTGAAAGGGTCGCGCGGCAATCCGGTGGGCAAGGACTCGCATTGATGGCACGGCAGAAAATCGCTCTGGTTGGCATTGGCAAGATCGCACGGGATCA
>JBIHZO010000486.1:0-2857 GCA_044231405.1 Cypionkella sp.
AGGTGATCGACACCCCGCCCAGCCGCTCCAGCACCCGCACCTTCATCGACAGTCCGGTGCCCAGCGTCACATTCTCGGGCCGCATCCCGACCTCGACCGTATCGCCCGGTTTGGCCGCGGCGGTATCAACCGGCAAAGTCATCCGATGGCCGCCGTGGAATTCCACGGCCAGCCCATCCGTGGTGTCCAGCACCTTGGCGGGCAGCAGGTTCATATTTGGCTGGCCGATGAACGTCGCCACAAACCGCGTGGCCGGGTGGTGATACAACTCCATCGGCGTCCCGAATTGTTCCACCTTTCCCTTGTTCAGCACCACAATCCGGTGCGCCATCGTCATTGCCTCGATCTGGTCATGGGTCACATAGATCATCGTGGCCGACAGATCGCGGTGCAATTGGCTCAGTTCGACCCGCATATCGCCGCGCAACGCGGCATCAAGGTTCGACAACGGTTCGTCGAACAGGAACACTTTGGGGTTGCGCACAATGCTGCGGCCAATCGCAACCCGCTGCCGCTGCCCGCCCGACAGTTGCCCCGGCTTCAACTGCAACTTGTCGGTCAGCTTCAGGATGTCGGCGGCCTTGGCGACCTTGGCGCGCACCTCTGTTTCGGGCAGCTTCTGCACCCGCAGCGGAAAGGCAATATTCTCAAACACCGTCAGGTGCGGGTACAAGGCATAGCTTTGGAACACCATGGAAATGCCGCGATCCACCGGGGCGGCGTCCGACACATCGACGCCGTCGATGACAATCTGGCCCGATGTCGGCCCTTCCAACCCGGCCACGATCCGCAACAACGTGGACTTGCCGCAACCCGAAGGTCCGACGAACACCACGAACTCCTTGTCGCGGATGGCCAGATCAATGCCATGCAGCACGGCCGCCGCGCCAAAGGATTTGGTGATGTTTTGCAGGTTCAACGTGGCCATGGCAGTCCTCGGAAAAATTGGAGGTGGGGGGCGGCAAAGCCCCCCGCCGTTGGTTTACTTCACTTCGGCCAGCTCTACGCCCGCTTGGGTCACAAGCTCATCCACCGTGCCACCTTCGCCCAGCATCACGCCTTGGATCATGTTGGTGAACACACCCTGCAGCGATTTGAAGTCCGTGACCAAAGGCTCTGGCCCGCCGGTCGAGATGCCGTTGACGAAGATCTGCCAATCGGCGTCACCCACATAGTAAGGCGCCTCGACCCCCAGCTGGTCGTATTGCAAGATCGGCGTCAGGCCCCAGGACTTGTCCAGGTCATACTGAGCCTCGCCGCTGGTCAGCACCTGCGCCAGCTTTTGCGCCGCCGCCTGCACAGCCGGATCGGCCTGCTTGAAGACCGCAATCGAGTCGGTGATCAGGATCGTGCCCGACACGCCCGAAGGACCATGCGGCACCGGTGCGATCAACTGGTTCGGCACCTTCTCGGCATGCTGACCCTTGCCCCAAGGGCCGTTGACATACATGCCCAGCTTGGCGTCGTTGAACAGGTCTTTCATTTGATCCCGCTCCCAAGCCGTCGCACCTTCGATCCCGTATGGCAGGACATCGGCGTACATTTGCAGGGTTTCACGGGTCTGCGCAGAGTCCAAAGTCGGCGCGCCAGTCACCGGATCCTGAACTGTGCCACCATTGGAATAAAGGAAATCGAGGAACATGTGCATCGTGTTGTCAAAGTCTTTGCCCGCCAGACCGATGCCCGCAACATTGTGCTTTTCCTTGATCGCCTTTGCCATCGCAATCATGTCGGCCCAAGTTTCGGGCGCTTTGCACTCCATGCCCGCCGCCGTTACCAGATCGCAGTTGATATACAGCGCCTTGGTGGAAAACGCGTGTGGGTAGCCCCAGTACTTGTTGTCATAAGACACGGTTTTCAACACGCCGGGCTGATAGCTGTCCACCATTTCCGCCGGAATTTCCGCCGGAACGATCAGCCCTTCGGCCGCCAGCTTCTTCAGCGTGCGCGACCCCATATAGGCCACCGAAACCGGCGTGCCAGCCGCAGCCAATGTCATGGATTTGTCTTGGCATGTGCCCCAGGGCACGATCTCCATCGCCACCTTGACGCCGGGGTTATCGACCTGAAACTTCTCAATCGCGGCCTTGTCTGCCGGGCGCTCATCGCCGCACATGATGAACGAAAGGTTCACATCCTGCGCCGAAGCCGTCAGGGCCGAACTGCCCATAAGGGCGGCCGCGACCATCAGGGTTTTGGTGAAGTGCATTGGTAGTCTCCCTTGGTTGTTGGTTTCTGATTTGGGTCACTCTTTGATCGCGCCAGCCGTCAGGCCCGCCACGAGGTATTTTTGCAGGAACAGGAACACCAGCATCACCGGCAAAATCCCTGTCAGCGCCGCCGCCATCATCTGGTTCCATTCCACGGTCTGATAGCCGATGAATTGGTTCAACCCGGCGGGCAGTGGCTGCAACTCGGCCACCTGATTGAAGGTGATTGCGAACAGATATTGTTGCGCATACGCCCCGATGAACACCGACACGCCCACCACCACCATCCCCGGCACAGCCAAAGGCAGCACCACACGGCGCAGTGTGTAAAGGCGGCTGGCCCCATCCATGAACGCAGCCTCTTCCAGCTCTTTCGGGATTTTCTCCAGATAAGACCGCAGCAGCCAGATGCCCGTCGGGATCAAAAACGCCACTCCCGGCACGATCATCGACCAATAGGTGTTCAGCAGTCCCAACGTGTTCATCACCCGATACAGCGGGATCAGCAGCACCGCCCCGGTGAACATGTTGACCGACAGGAATATCCCCAGCGACAGGTTCTTGAACGGGAAATCCAGCCGCGCATAGGCATAGGCGGCAGGGATGACAAAGATCATGGTGATCGCCGTCACCGAACTGGCAATGAA
>JBIHZO010000097.1:0-9578 GCA_044231405.1 Cypionkella sp.
TGCGCAGAAGTGCCGAAATCCGTCCGTAGGCCGATTGCGCCATGGCGAACTGGTTCCAGCCTTCGATTGCGCCTTCGATCGGGGCCATCGCCCGCCCGGCAATGATCGACGACATGATGACCATGCCGCCAGTGATCTCTCCGTTGATTGCCAGATGCGCGCCCCAGCCCAGAATGACGACCTGAGTCAACAGCCGCACGGCGCGCGACAGGCTGGCCATGATGATGTTGCGGTCCTGCGCCAGAACCTGGGCCCGCAGCGACCCGGCCGTGTCCTTGCCCCAGATGCGCACCGCCTCGGGGATCATCGCCAGCGCGTTGATGATCTGGCTGTTGCGCGACATGCTGTCCAGATGCAGGTTTGCACGGCTTTGAAAGCTGTTTGCCTCGTTGAAATGGCGGGCTGTCAGGCGCTGGTTGACCATCGCGACGCAAAAAAGCGTTATGGCGGTGGTGATGACGATAATCCCCAGATCGGGATGCACCAGAAAGACCCCGACCACGAAGATCGGCGCAAATGGCACATCAAGGAAGGACATCAGCGTTCCCGACGTCAGGAAACTGCGCAGGGTCTGCAGGTCGCCCAGGGTCTGGTATTCGCGCCCGTTGCTGTTCAGCGAAGCGCGGGCTGCCGCACTCAGAATCGGCGCCCCCATCTGCACTGCAACTTCCACGGCCGTGCGCATCAGGATGAACCGGCGGATCGCGTCGAAGACCGAGTAAAGGACAATGGCTCCGACGATGACCAGAGTCAGCATCACCAGCGTATCGACCGAGCGACTGGTCAGCACGCGGTCCGAAATCTGGAACAGGTAGATCGGGATCGCCAGAACAAGGATGTTGGTCGCAAGCGTGAAGACCATCACCGCGATCAGGTTGCGCCGGACGGCGGCAATCCCCGCAGCAAGGCTCTTGCCAAAGTCGGTTGGCCCGACCCGGCGATGAAACTGTGGCGGCTTGTCTGCATCACCGCCGCGCCCGCCGGCTGGCGACGGGCCAGGGTCCCGGCCTGACGCCCCCGGCCCGACCGGAGGCTCGGACGCGGCGTTCGAAGGGCGCTTTGTCTCTGCGCTGCGCGCCTCTGCGGTCACCGACGGGTCCGAATCTTCGGGTCCGGCACCAAGCGTGATCCGCGCTTTTCGCGCCTCTTTGTCTTTGTCTTTGTTTTCGACAGTCTGATTATGACCCGACCGCAGGATCAGGGGCCCCGCCCCGAAGTCCGCATCTTTCAAAATACTCTCCTTCGCGTAATTCCTCAGACGAGAACCGCATTCACCCCGTCGGCTTGCCCGCTGATCAGCGTGGCGTCCGCGACATAGACCGGTGCCGCGCCCTCGTCGGCCAGCATCCCGTCGGCAAGAAAGACTACGGCCTCCGAGGCAAGGGCCGCCGACCCTTGGCCTACGTAAAGCTCGCCTGAATTCTGATCGATGAATTCGGCCTGATAAATCACGGCGTCGGTGTAGATCTCTCCCGCAACGTGGATGTCGCTGTCGATCCCGACGGAGTCGATCACCGCCGCATTGATCAGGGCGTTGGAGCCGGTCATGATGGTGATTTCGGCTTCGCCGGTTGCGACCGCGTCATTCGCAAGTGCACTGACCTGATCAGCATCGCCAAGGATATTGGTCTGCTCAATCATCGTCAGCGTCAGGTAATCGCCCTTGATGTAAAGGACGTTCAGAACGCCAATGCCTTCGAAGGCCTGATCCGAGACAGAAAGCGGGATCGCGCCAGTGGTCCCGCCTGCCACGGCCTCCGCCAGGTCGGCATGCGCCTGATCCATCGCGGTCATCGTGTCCACCCCGGACCAGGTGATGGCAGCGCTGTTCCACAACAGGTTGTCGCCAGTCGATACAGTGGCCGACCCATCGCTGGTTTGAACCCAGTCACTGTCCAGAAGGACGTTCATCTGACGGATCATGCTGATGCTGATCATGGCGCCGCCAATCACGATCAGATCATAGCTCTGCCCCAACTCCACAAGCTGGGTCAGGTTGATCAGCGAGTTGTCGCCAAGCCGCAAGAAGCTGGAACTGCCAGACCAGCTGAC
Organism: Cypionkella sp.; assembly: GCA_044231405.1. Taxonomy (GTDB): domain Bacteria; phylum Pseudomonadota; class Alphaproteobacteria; order Rhodobacterales; family Rhodobacteraceae; genus Cypionkella. Next base: position 2,053 of record JBIHZO010000097.1, read on the forward strand.
ACTGAGAATGTCGTGGTCGATGACGAAGTTCTTCTGGGTCATCCAGTCGCAAACGACCAGATCGGCATCAAGCGTGGTGATGACCCAGTTGATGGGAAAAGCGCCTGCATCAGCTTCGGCAACGGCGGGCAGGGGTGCGGCATTGACGGCCTGCTGAACGAAGTTGAAGACTTGGTTTTCGCCGGGCGGGCTGCAAACCCCGCTGTCGATATCAGACAGCACGTTGATCTGACTGATCACACTGATCGCCATTGCGTCGCCCTGCACCAGCATCACCGGCGCATCAAGCCATGAGACGGTCAGAACCACTTCGTTGACCAGCGTGTCCCCACCAAGAACGGCAACATGGGCCGCATCGGCGGCGGCTTCTGCGACAACTTCCTCTTCCCAGGTCGATCCCGGGCGGACGCTGACCGGTTCCGGCACCTCGGGAAGATGGTCATCCAGATCTGGGGCCGCATCCACCCGCACACCGTTCAGATGCATGCCGAACACCGCGTCACCGGCAATCACCACGGCACCTTCGCCCGCCACCAGACTGGCCGCGTCTTCTGCAATAACCTCGCCCAAGGTCTGGATCGCCTGAACATCGGCGGGATGGTCATAGTGCGCAAACTTTTCAAGCGCGCCTGCCTTGGCCAGTAGGGCCTGCATGGGGGCATCGAAGGCCGAGAGCGGCGTGAAGCTGGCCCCATGGTCGTGCTGGATCATGATATCCTGATCGGAAAGGCGGTTCTGCTGTCCGAGGATCACCGCCACGGAGGCCGGCGGTTGCAACTCGAAGCTGAAGCCCGGCGGGAAGGATCCCAGTTGCGGCATGGCCATAGGAACAGTGACGGGCGGCAAAGCCAGATCAGGCAGCGGCACGGCAATTCCGGTCAGCGGATGAAATGACTGCCCCCCCTTGGCGAAGCCCGCAGTGGCCGCGTCTGCCGGGGTGATGACCTTGACGCCGGGCTGAAATTCGATCAGCCGATGCGGGGCCGAGAATGGCACGTCTGCAAGTTGCAGCTTGCCCTCTTCGTACTGCACCTTGCTTGCGCGATAGGCATCGTATTCTCCACGGCCACGCGCAGCCTCGGTCGACTGCTGGAAGGCTCCAATGAAATGCCAGATCTCTTCGGTGATGATGTCGATCCGCATGGATCATCTCCCTGAAATCCAGAACTGGCGTGATTGCTGGTTCGTTTCTGAGGATCCGAAAGCCCGCCGCAAGGCTGAACCGGCGCGGGCTTTCGGCGTTTTCACGGGACACCGTGACGCCCGGCGCGCTTCGCAGCGCCGGACGCACGGGGCCGGGGCGTCAGACGCCCAAGTCGTCGCCTGCCGAGCTGAGCGTGGAGGTCAGGTTGCCGCCGACCACGGTCATATCGACACTGTTGCCCAAGATGTTGGCACCCAACGTGATCTCCTGGTTGAAGGCCGAGGTCAGGACATTCGCGTCGTTGAAGGCCTCGGAGGTGGCGTTGACAATGCCGTCACCGCCGTTGTGCGACCCCCAGGTGCCGCTGTCGCCGCCCCAGACATGGGCCGCAGCATCGGCTATGCCGCCCGCGCCCCCTGCCCCGCCGGCTGCCCAGGCAGAGCCTGCCATCGCATGGCCGCCGTCGGCATAGCCCTGGTTCTGGCTGGCCGCAGCGGAATACCCGCCCGCGCCCCCGGCACCACCGATGGCACCGGCTTGGGACATCCCGCCACCCGAACCATAGCCGCTGCCGCCGTCGCCAGCGTCACCCGAGCCGCCGCCATAGCCGTTGCCGGCATCCGCCCCGGCAAGCCCGACACCCAGCAGGCCAAGCCCGACGCCGATCGCACCTGCGTCGCCGCCCGTGCCGCTTCCGGCGCTGCCAGAATCACCGCCGTCGCCGCCGCTGCCCAGTCCGACGCCCACGCCAAGGGCAATTGCCCCGGCATCGCCGCCAGCACCGCCGTCGCCGCCTTCAGACCCGGCACCCGACAGGCCCAGATTCAGTGCCCCGGACCCCGCAGCGCCGCCGACCGACAAGGCATGCCCGCCGTCATCGCCATTCGCCGAGGCATGTCCGCCTTCGCCTTCTGTCGACGCGCCGGAATCGATGCCCTCACTGGCCGTGGCATCCTGAGCCCAGGCACTGCCGTTCTGGCTGAACGACCCGTCGTTCGACAGCTTGACGTCTTCCAGCGTGTCTTCGTCATTCAGAGTGTTGGACTGTCCAAACACCATCCCGGTGTCATTGCCTTCGCCGCCCATGCCACCGTTCAGGACATTATCGAAGGTCATGTCGTTGCCGGGGTCATAGTTGTAGGCATAGCTGGAAGCGAGGCTGAAGTCGCCACCGGCCTGCATCAACGACATGCTTCCGATGCTGGAATGGTCGAGGTCAAGATCGGCAAAGTCGTTGTCCTCGGGAATCATGCCGCCCATGTCAACATGGGTGCTGACGGAGGTGCTGACGTTGGTGTTCGAGGTGTTGTTGGCCTCGTTCGATGCCGCGTTCGACGCCGCATTGTGCGCCGTATTGGCGTTGGCATTGGTGTTGGCGTTCCCGTTCAGGTTGCCGTTGGCGTTCCCATTCAGGTTGCCGTTGCCATTGCCGTTCGAGTTGCCATTGCCGTTGGCATTGCCGTTCGAGTTGCCATTGCCATTGCCGTTCAAGTTGCCGTTGCCATTGCCGTTCATGTTGCCGTTGGCGTTGGCGGATTCATTGCTGCTTTCCTGATGCTGACCTTGACCTTGGTGTGACATCTGGCCCTGACCCTGCATCTGGCCCTGCCCTTGACCCTGATCCTGATCCTGGTCTTGGTCCTGGTTTTGATCAAAGGGATCAAAGGGCCCCCACATCATGGTCTGCGCTTGGTTGCGGTTGCTCATGGTGATTCTCCGTTTTGACGGTCCCGATCACCACCGTTCTCTATCAAGTGGCATCAGTCGGGACGGGTTTCGCTTCTGCCGGACCATCGGCGGCACGGGTGAAGCTGTCTGGTGATTCTGCAACTTGAGGTGGTAACCCCCGCAGGATCCCAATCAGCACGGTCTGGACAAGCTTTGCGATTGACATGACGTGCCGTCTGGACGGGGCCGCCAAGCTGGTCGCAGTAACATGATCCAAAGCCGCTTCACTTCGTGCCGACACCGGATGTCGACCACTCAAGACTGGCTTCAAGGCTGCTCTTGGAACAGCCGCCAATTGTGACTAGACCTCCAGTCGAAAGACGAATTGCTTGGAAAATCAGTGCCTTGAATTTGACATATTTGTGTGGATTCCTTGGTCTTCAGCACAACTGGGCCCCTTGGCCCTGATGTGGAGCAGTCACTTCGAGCAGGCAAAGGAGTTCAATTCGATTCGAATGCCTAGCCCAAAGTATAGGTGCTACGCCGTTCGATCCGTGCCGCTACAAGCCGTTTGCCGACCGCAGATCGTTCGATCTATTTCTGGACTCGCGGAACTGCGGTATATTTGAGGTCTATTGACGGCGCGCATTTTCTTCTGGTCTTCAGTTTGCGATTTTTCTGGGAATGTCCGAGCCGCAATCAGGCATAGGCGTCGAGAAAAGCGCGGCTCACTGTCGTTTGGAGAGCATCATGAACAGCGACCTTATCTTCACTGAAGCCGAGCCGTTGCCGTTTCCGACCGAAGCGTCCTCCGTGGGCGTTGTGCTGATCGGCCCAAAGGCGCAGTTTCCAGACTGCCTCTGTCGCGTGATGCTGTCTGAGATTGATGGCAGTCGGCTGCTACGGCTCGCTTCGCTGGCCGAATTCCCAGCCGCAATCGAAGCGCGGCGGATGCGGCCGCAGCTTGTCATCATCGACGACAGCCTCTGGGAGACGGTAGACGAAGCCTTCCTCAACAGGATGCGGCTGGATGCCGGGGCCGTCGTGGCAATCGCGTTCCGCGACACCGCCCGCGTGTTGCAGCTGATCGGAAAGCATCTGTTACATGGGCCGATCAACTTTTTGCCGATGGATCTGAACATCCAGTCCTGGCTGACGATCGTCCGGCTGCTGCTCACCGGCTACCCCTTTGCCCCACCCGAGTTGGCCAAGGCTTTTTGTGACGTGTCGACCACCCCACCTGTTGGCGAACAGGTGGCCGCCTCCAAGCCCAATCCGACAGCCAGCCATGACCCAGACCCTGCACGAAGCTCCGGCGCGGTGAACGGCAAGCTGACCCCTCGCGAAACAGAGGTGTTGAGCCTCATGGCGCTCGGTCTGCAGAACAAGCACATCGCCGGGCGGCTGGATCTGTCCGAGCACACGGTCAAACTGCATGTCCACAAGGTGATCTCCAAGCTGGGGGCAGCCAACCGCACCGATGCGGCGATACGCTTTCACCAACATGCCGAGGGCTGAAAGCGATGTCCGCCGACGAAAGCTCTGCCAAGAACCTCGCTGATGCGTTGCTGAACGGGCTTCTTTTGCGAACCGGCACACTGAACTATGTCTGGACCAACACCGAAAGCCTGCTGATTCATCTGATTGCCGGGTTGGGGGGCATGACCAAGGATGTGGCCATGGTCATCTTCCTGACGCTCAGTACCACACGGGCCCGTTTGGATCTGGTGGAACGGTTGGCCAAGCTACCGTCCACCCCCGTCGACCAGCGCGAGTCCGTCCTGGCTTTGACCCGGCGCTTGCAGAAAGAGGCACCGCTTCGAAACAAGTACAATCATTGCATCTACAGCTTCGATCCGGCGCAGGGCACAGTCAGCACGATCCTGATGCGGATCGCTGACCGCAAGGACGAGCTGCGCATCGGTCGCGCCGATCCGGCCGATGAGGATGAACTGGCTGCGATAGACTCGGCAATTCGGCGCATTCAGATGCTGAATTTGGACCTGTGGGCCGCAATTGCCGAGTTTGGGTATCCCGGCTGACACGCGGGGCCGAAACAGGAAAAACAACCAGATCGTCGATCAGATGCCGATCGGAAAGCGTCCTGCATCTCTTGGGTTGTGTCCTCTCACTCTGGCCAATCATCCCCTGCCGTCAATCCTCGTCATTGCCGATCTGCGCCAGCACCGCGCCCTTGCCGCGCAGCCGCATCACCATCGGCACGATCAGCGCCAGCGCCGCCAGCGTCAGGATGCCCGCCGCAATCGGCGTTGACACCAGCGTCGCCCAATCGCCCTGCGCAATCGACAGCGCCCGGCGCAACTGCTGTTCGGCCATCGGGCCAAGGATCAAACCCACCACCACCGGCGCAATCGGATAGCCGTACAGCCGCATCGCAAAGCCCATGATGCCAAAGGTCAGCAGCATGCCCAATTCAACCGGAGACGGGTTCATGCCAATGGTGCCAAGCGTCGCGAACAGCAAGATCCCGGCGTAAAGCCAGTGGCGCGGAATGGTCAGCAATTTGACCCACAGCCCGATCAGCGGCAGGTTCAACACCAACAGCATGACGTTGGCGATCAGCAGGCTGGCGATCAGACCCCATACCAGTTGCGGCGCTGTCACGAACAGCAACGGCCCCGGTTGCAGCCCGAATTGCTGAAATCCTGCCAGCATGATGGCGGCAGTGGCCGAGGTCGGCAGGCCCAGCGTCAACAGCGGCACCAGCGTTCCGGCGGCAGAGGCGTTGTTGGCCGCCTCTGGCCCCGCCACGCCTTCAATCGCGCCATGGCCAAATTCTTCGGGATTCCTGGCCAGCCGCTTTTCGGTGGCATAAGACAGCAGCGTGCCGATTTCCGCCCCCCCCGCAGGCATGGCACCAATCGGAAAGCCAATCGCCGTGCCGCGCAGCCACGGCTTCCACGACCGCGCCCAATCGGCGCGCGTCATCCAGACGGACCCTTTCACGGCCTGAATGGTATCCGCCGCCATATTGCCCTGTGACGCCACAAACAGCGCCTCGCCGATCGCAAACAGCGCCACCGCCAATGTTGTGATCTCAACCCCGTCCAGCAATTCGGGCACACCAAAGGACAACCGCGCCTGCCCGGTCAGTTGATCAATCCCGATCAGGGCCAAAGCCAGGCCGATGAACAAAGACGTCAGCCCCTTCAATGTGCTGTCACCAAAGGCCGCCGACACCGTGACAAAGGCCAGCATCATCAGCGCGAAATACTCACGCGGCCCAAACACCAGCGCCAGTTTCACGACGTAAGGTGCAAGGAACGCCAGCGCCAGGGTGGCCAGCAGCCCCGCCACGAACGACCCGATTGCAGCGGTCGCCAACGCCGGCCCACCCCGCCCGGCGCGGGCCATCTTGTTGCCCTCCAGCGCGGTCACGATGGACGCAGATTCGCCGGGGGTGTTCAGCAGGATCGAGGTGGTCGATCCGCCATACATCCCCCCATAGTAGATCCCCGCGAACATGATCAGCGACCCCGCCGGGTCCAGCCCGTAGGTGACGGGCAACAGCAACGCCACCGTCAGCGCCGGGCCAATGCCGGGCAACACCCCGACTGCGGTGCCAAGGGTCACGCCGATCAGCGCGTAAAACAGGATCATCGGGTCCATGGCAACGGCCAGACCCTGCAGCAAGAAATCAAACGTGGTCATATCAGCCCCCGAAAATCAGGTTTTCCAGCAGCCCCGCCGGAAGTTTCAGCCGCAACAGCTGATCAAACACGCCGTAAATCAGCAGCGACAAAGCCATCCCGATGGGAATGGTCAGCGCCAGAGTCCGCTTGCCAAAGCCTGCGGCAGTAAAGGCGAACAGCAGCCCGGAAGCCACGGTAAACCCGGCCACCCGCAGCAAGACCAGCTGCAGCGCCAGCCCCGCCACAATCCACAGCACCGGCACAAACTGCGGATGCATCCGCCCGGTGGTTCCGTACCGCAGCCCCGTCCACACATGACCAAGCGCCAGCGCCAACAACCCGAAGCCCACGAATTTCGGCACATCGCCCGAACCGATGCCCGCATATCCGCCCTTGTCGGGAATGGACCCGCCCTGCCAGATCAGCAGCACACCCAAGGCCGCCAACCCTGCGGCCACAATGAACGCCGCCCCATTGGGGCGACGTTCGGTTGCAACATAGACCTTGGTCATTTCACCAGACCGATGTCTTTCAACACGGCGGTGGTGGCCTCGATCTCTTTGGCAAGCTGCGCGTCGAAGTCTGCGCCCGACAGGTAGGTGTTGGCCCAGCCCTTGGTTTCCAGCATCGACTTCCAGCCAGCCGAGTTCACCAGCTTGTCGATATCCGCCGTCACAGCCGCTTTCTGTTCGTCCGACAGACCCGGAGCCGCCGCAACCATACGCCAGTTTTGCACGTTCACGTCATAGCCCGACTCCATCAGCGTCGGCGCATCGGTGCCTGCCCATTTTTCGGCAGTCGACACAGCCAGCATCCGCATGGTGCCAGCCTCCACCTGCGGCAGGAATTCACCGACGCCGGAAATACCCACGGTCACCTGATTGCCCAGAATGGCCGCCAAAGCCTCACCCCCGCCCGCGAAGGCGACGTAGTTGATCTTGGTCGGGTCAATGCCCGCCGCTTTGGCCAACAGACCCACGGTGATGTGGTCCACGCCGCCAGCCGAACCGCCAGCCCACGAAACCGAGCCCGGATCCGCCTTCATCATCTCGACCAGTTCG
>JBIHZO010000487.1:0-2848 GCA_044231405.1 Cypionkella sp.
TGATGGTGCCATCGGCGAAGGTGATGGTGCAAGGCACAGTCGACAGCGGCTTCAAATCGCCCGCCAGCCCTACGATGGACACGATTTCATCGCCCTTCAGGCCAAGCGACTTGCGGTTCATGCCTTCGGTGAACTCGAACGGAATCACGCCCATACCGACGAGGTTGGAGCGGTGGATACGCTCGAACGACTCGGCGATCACGGCTTTGACGCCGAGCAGGGCGGTGCCCTTGGCGGCCCAGTCACGGCTGGAGCCGGCGCCGTATTCGATGCCGCCAAAGATCACCAAGGGCGTGCCCGCCGCCTGATAGGCCATCGAGGCGTCATAGATGGAGGTCTGCACCCCATCTGGGCCTTTGGTGTAGCCACCCTCTACCCCGTCCAGCATCTCGTTCTTGATGCGGATGTTGGCGAAGGTGCCGCGCATCATCACTTCATGGTTGCCACGGCGGGCACCGTAAGAGTTGAAGTCACTGACCGGCACCTGACGTTCGGTCAGATATTGGCCAGCCGGCGTGGTGGCCTTGAAGGAACCGGCCGGGCTGATGTGGTCGGTGGTGATCATGTCACCCAGAACCGCCAGCACACGGGCACCTGTGATGTTGGAAATCACGCCCGGGGTCTTGGCCATGCCTTTGAAATAGGGCGGGTTCTGGATGTAGGTCGACGATGCGGGCCAGTCGTAGGTTTCCGAGTCGGTGATCTCCACCGCCTGCCATTTCTCATCGCCTTTGAACACATCGGCGTATTTCTTCTGGAACGCCGCGCGGGTGACGGTGGCTTCCACAAGGTCAGAGATTTCCTTGTTGGTGGGCCAAACGTCCTTGAGGTAGACCGGGCCGTTGGTGCCCATGCCCAAAGGCTCGGTGGTCAGGTCGATATTCATGTCGCCCGCCAGCGCGTAAGCCACGACCAAGGGTGGCGAGGCCAGATAGTTGGCGCGCACGTCGGGCGAGATACGGCCTTCAAAGTTGCGGTTGCCCGACAAAACAGCGGTGGCGACCAGATCGCCCTCGTTGATGGCTGCCGAAATTGCCGGGTCCAGCGGACCAGAGTTGCCGATGCAGGTGGTGCAGCCGTATCCGACCAGGTTGAAGCCAATGGCATCAAGGTCTTCCTGCAGGTTGGCGGCATTCAGATATTCGCTGACGACCTGCGAGCCGGGGGCGAGAGAGGTTTTGACCCAAGGCTTTGATTTCAGACCCAAAGCCCGTGCTTTGCGTGCCACAAGCCCCGCGCCGATCATCACATAGGGGTTCGAGGTGTTGGTGCAGGAGGTGATCGAGGCGATCACGACCTTGCCCGACGACATCGTATAATCCTGACCCTTGACCGCAACCTCGGTGCCCATGGCGCGTTTGAAGCTGTCGGCCATTTCGCGTGCAAAACCGGCTTTGGCGTCAGTCAGCGGCAGGTAATCCTGCGGGCGCTTGGGGCCGGAAATGGCCGGAACGATGGTGCCCATGTCCAGATGCAGGGTGCTGGTGTAGATCGGATCGTAGCCTGCGTCGCGCCACATGCCGTTGGCGCGTGCGTAAGCCTCGACCAAGGCAATCCGCGATTCCTCGCGGCCCGAGTTGCGCAGATAGCGGATGGTTTCCCCGTCGATCGGGAAGAAACCGCAGGTCGCGCCGTATTCCGGTGCCATGTTGGCGATGGTGGCCCGGTCCGCCAGCGGCAGACGGTCTAGACCCTCGCCATAGAACTCGACGAATTTGTTGACCACGCCGTGTTTGCGCAGCATTTGGACGACCTTCAGCACCAGATCGGTGGCGGTGGTGCCTTCGACCATCTCACCGGTCAGCTTGAAGCCGACAACTTCGGGGATCAGCATGGAGATGGGCTGACCCAGCATCGCGGCCTCCGCCTCGATCCCGCCCACGCCCCAGCCCAGAACTGCCAAGCCGTTGACCATGGTGGTGTGGCTGTCGGTGCCGACCAGAGTGTCGGGGTAAGCCACCAGATTGCCGTGCTGATCGGTGTCGGTCCAGACGGTTTGCGCCAGATACTCCAGGTTGACCTGATGGCAAATTCCGGTACCCGGCGGCACGACGCGGAAGTTGTTGAAGGCTTTCTGACCCCATTTCAGGAACACATAGCGCTCCATGTTCCGCTCATACTCGCGGTCGACGTTGGCCTGAAAAGCGCGGGGAGTGCCGAATTCGTCGATCATCACCGAGTGGTCGATGACCAGATCCACCGGGGCCAGCGGGTTGATGCGCTGTGCATCGCCGCCCAGACCCTTGATACCGTCGCGCATGGCCGCCAGATCGACCACGGCCGGAACCCCGGTGAAATCCTGCATCAGCACGCGGGCAGGGCGGTAGGCGATTTCGCGTGGGTTCTTGCCGCCATTGGCGCCCCATTCGGAAAACGCGCGGATGTCATCGACCGACACAGTTTTCGCGTCCTCAAAGCGCAGCATGTTTTCCAACACGACCTTCAACGCCGCCGGAAGCCGCGAGAACTGGCCAAGGCCGGCCGCTTCGGCCGCAGGAATGGAATAATACGAAACCGTCTGGCCGCCTGCGGTCAGGGTTTGCTTGGTTTTCGCGCTGTCGTGTCCGACGGTGACGGTCATGCGGGCCTCCTGGGCGTGGCGTGGATGGCGATGTTTTGCGGTATGTGGTCAAACGGTGCAAGGGAATCCTGCTGCACTAGATATCATTGTATGCAATTGTATGCCGAAAATCCATCCCCTTCTGCCATCATTGCACAGTGATCCGTGAAAAAACTGTAACTTTGCCTCGCAAAACCTTGATTGGCGGCAGGGACGCGGCTTCGATAGAACAACTGTATCAGTTCGGGGACAAACCATCATGATGCGACATATCGTCAGCGCCGCCTG
>JBIHZO010000489.1:0-2843 GCA_044231405.1 Cypionkella sp.
CTTCCTGTTGCTGGCGGCGGGGATCTTGTGGCGTGGGCGGTTGTGGATCAACCGGGTGACGCATCGGTTGCAGGACCGATCCTCGGCGCGGGGGCGGCGGATCTGGGCGTTTCTGGCGTCATTGGGCCAGATTGTGGTGCCGGTGCTGGGCGTGGTCTTGCTGTCGGTGGCGCTGCAGATGACGGCGCTGTTTGGCGTGTTGGGGCAGGTGATCGTCGAGAACCTGCCGGGCATCGGCCTGACCTATTTCGTGGCCGCCTGGCTGGGCGGGCGGGTGTTTCCACAAGGTGCGCGGGCCGATGCTGCCCTGCATCTGACCGAAGACCGGCGGGCCGAGGGGCGCTTCTTGTCCAAGGCGTTCGGCCTGTTGTTCGGGCTGGAAACCCTGCGCCGGGTGGCGATGGACCAGTTGGACGCGACCGAGGCCGCAACGTCGGTGCTGTCCTTCCCGATCATTGTGCTGGCGGGGCTGCTGCTGATCCGCATGGGGCAGTTCATGGCCCGTCATGTGGCCTCTGAACAGGCGCAGGACGACGGGCGCGGCTATGGCACGCGGCTGGTGTCGGTCCTGGCGCGCGGGGCGATGGCGGTGGGCATCATCGGGCCGACACTGGCGGCGGTGGGCTATATTTCGGCGGCCAATGCGATGGTGTTCCCGGCGGTGACATCGCTGGGCCTTGTGGGTCTGCTGACGGTGCTGCAGCGGCTGGTCAGTGACATCTACGCCGTGCTGATGCGCCGCGATGACCAGGACGACGCCGAGGCCCTGGTGCCGGTGCTGATCGGCTTTGGTCTGACACTGGCCACCATTCCGCTGTTCGCGCTGATCTGGGGCGCGCGGATGGCCGATATCACCGAGCTGTGGACGCGGTTCCGTGAAGGGTTCCAACTGGGCAATGCCCGCATTTCGCCCACCGATTTTCTGTTCTTCGCGGTGGTGTTCGGCATCGGCTACAGCCTGACGCGGATGTTTCAGGGCGCGCTGAAATCGTCGATCCTGCCGCGCACCGGTTTGGACCAGGGCGCGCAGAATGCCACGGTGTCGGGGGTGGGTTATGTCGGGATATTTCTGGCCGCGCTGATTGCCATCAATTCGGCGGGGATTGATCTTTCGGGTCTGGCCATCGTCGCCGGTGCCTTGTCGGTCGGCATCGGTTTTGGTCTGCAAAACATCGTGTCGAACTTTGTCTCTGGCATCATCTTGCTGATCGAACGCCCGGTGTCCGAGGGGGACTGGATCGAGGTTGGCACCACCCAGGGCATCGTCAAATCCATCTCTGTGCGGTCCACCCGCATCCAGACCTTTGATCGGTCGGATGTCATCGTGCCGAATTCGGACCTGATTTCGGGGCGGGTGACGAACTGGACGCGCTTCAACCGATCAGGCCGCATCATCGTGCCGGTGGCCGTGCCCTTCACCACCGACAGCCGGCGGGTGGAAACCATCCTGCGAGAGATTGCCGAGGCGCAACCGCTGGCCGTGCTGAACCCCGCGCCGGTGGTGGCGCTGATGGGCTTTGGTCTCGAGGTGATGAATTTTGAAATCCGGGTGATCCTGCGCGACGTCTATTTTCAGGTGCCGGTGCGGTCGGAAATCAACCACCAGATCGCTGCGCGTTTTGCCGCCGAAGGGATCGTGTTCTCCAACGCCCACCGCGACCATCTGAAACGCGAAGCCGATGCGGCGGCGGTACTGGCCGAAGAGGCCACCGAGACGCAGCAGCATCTGGATGCGGTGGCAACCCTGCTGGCCCCGCCCAAAGCCAAGGCCCGAATATCCCGTAAGGAAATCCCCGAATGACCACCGCATTGCTGTTCCGCGACGATGCCTATCTGCGTGAAGCACAGGCCGTGGTGATCGGCCACACGCCCGAGGGTGGCATCGTGGTGGACGCCTCGATCTTTTACGCCACCGGGGGCGGGCAGCCCGGCGACAATGGCCTGATCGCCTGGGCCGGCGGCAAGTTGGTGATCGCGACGGCCGTCAAGGTGGAGGGCGGTCTGATCGCCCTTGTGCCCGCCGAACCGCTGCCATTGCCGCCCGTGGGCACGGTTGTCACCCAGCGGCTGGACTGGGCGCGCAGGCACCGTCTGATGCGGATGCACACCGCGTTGCACCTATTGTCAGTGGTGATCCCCTTGCCGGTGACGGGCGGGCAGATCGGTGCCGACAAGGGTCGGCTGGACTTTGACATGGCCGAGCCTCCGCAAGACGTGGCCGCCCTGACCCGCGCGCTGAACCTGATGATCGAACGCGATCTGCCGGTGACGGAAACCTGGATCACCGATGCGGAACTGCTGGCCAATCCGGGACTGGTCAAGACCATGTCCGTGCATCCGCCGATGGGGCAGGGCCGGGTGCGTCTGGTGCGCATCGGCCATGCGGACACGCAGGTCGATCTGCAGCCCTGCGGCGGCACCCATGTCGCGCGCACCGCCGAGATCGGCCGGGTGGAGATCGGGAAGATCGAGAAAAAGGGCAAACAGAACCGCCGCGTCAGCCTGCATCTGGTGGATTGAGCTGTCGCCACAGTCGTTTGACGCGCAAAAGCGGCTTCAGGCTGGGCAACCGTTCTGACCGGGACAGTATTCCTTCACCCAAGCCAGATAAAGCGGCGCTATTCCCATGAGAACGCCGCTTTCCCCCCTTGCACCCCAGACCAAAGGCAGGCTACACACCGCCGCACGGATCGGTGGCCGAGTGGTCGAAGGCGCACGCCTGGAAAGTGTGTAGGCGGGGAACCGTCTCTAGGGTTCGAATCCCTATCGATCCGCCAAATATCATTGAAATCATTGAATAATTCAGAATTTTTTAGACATACCCACATACGCACCCATCATAG
>JBIHZO010000490.1:0-2842 GCA_044231405.1 Cypionkella sp.
CAGGCGGGGCGATGCCCGACCGCACGACCGATGTGTACTTTGCAATTTACACCATGGCGATGCAAACGGGGCGCACACGTTCGCCCGATGAGATTACAGCGCTTTTGGCCGCTTCTGGCTTTGTAAAAGCCCGTATTCACAAAGGTTTTCGTCCCTTTGTCGCCTCGGTGATCACGGCCGTGCGGGCCGGTGTGTAAACTGAAATTTTCACAAAGTGTCTAATTTGTTTGACAGTTTGATCTGTAAGCTTAAAGTGACACATAGAGGAAAGTGCACGACGGGTACCCGCTCCAGGGAAGCGTCGCCACAGGGGGAGAGATCGTGAAAACCAGCGCCGTCATCTTGTCTGGGCCAAAAGATCTGGCACTGGGTCAGTTGTCGCTGATCGCGCCGGGTTCGGGCGATGTGGTGGTGCAGATCGCCCATTCCGGCATCTCGACCGGCACGGAAAAGCTGTTCTGGTCTGGCACTATGCCGCCGTTCCCGGGTATGGGCTATCCGCTTGTTCCCGGCTACGAGGCTGCGGGCGAAGTGGTTGAGGCGGGCGCAGAATCGGGTTTCCGCGTCGGCGACCATGTGTTTGTGCCCGGCGCGAATTGCTTTGAAGCAACCGAGGCTGGGCCGGTGCGCGGCTTGTTCGGTGCGGCTTCGGCCATATTGGTGACGCCCGGTGCGCGCGTGACACGGATTGATCGTGGCCTTGGCGCTCAGGGCGCTTTGCTGGCACTGGCCGCAACCGCCCGTCACGCGCTGGCCGGATTTGACCGTGCATTGCCGGATCTGATCGTGGGTCATGGCGTTTTGGGGCGGCTTTTGGCACGCCTGACCGTTGCTGCGGGTGCGCCTGCGCCGACGGTTTGGGAAACAGATCCAGCCCGTCACGCTGGCGCGCAGGGCTATCAGGTGATGCTGCCCGAGGCAGATAGTCGCCGTGATTACAATGCCATTTACGACGCTTCTGGCGCGCCGGATCTGCTCAACAGTCTGATCGGCCGCATCAAAAAGGGCGGTGAGGTTGTTCTGGCAGGGTTCTACACGGCCCCGATCTCCTTCGCCTTTCCGCCCGCCTTCATGAAGGAAGCGCGCTTTCGCATCGCCGCTGAATGGGCCGCCGATGACATGGTGGCCACACGCCAACTCGTTGAATCCGGTGCGCTTTCCTTGGACGGGCTGGTCACGCATACGCGTTCCGCCCAAGCTGCACCTCAGGCCTACGCAACCGCATTCACTGATCCCGATTGTTTGAAAATGATCCTCGACTGGAGGGGCCACGCATGACGCTCGACATCCCGAACCTGAAAGATTTTGACGCTCGTCTGCGCGACGAGGCGCATCAAGAGCCGACGCTGGAAATTCCGCAAGGCGAGCCGACCAAGAAGACCCAGATCATCGCGATCTATGGCAAGGGCGGCATCGGCAAATCCTTCACTCTGGCCAACCTGTCCCACATGATGGCCGAGATGGGCAAGCGCGTGCTGCTGATCGGGTGCGATCCGAAGTCTGATACCACCAGCCTGCTGTTTGGCGGTAAAGCCTGCCCGACGATCATCGAAACCTCGACCCGCAAGAAGCTGGCGGGCGAAGAGGTGAAGATTGGCGACGTCTGCTTCAAGCGCGGTGGCGTTTTCGCGATGGAGTTGGGCGGGCCAGAGGTTGGCCGGGGCTGCGGCGGGCGCGGCATCATCCATGGCTTTGAATTGCTTGAGAAACTGGGGTTCCATGATTGGGACTTTGACTATGTGCTGCTCGACTTTCTGGGCGATGTGGTGTGCGGTGGTTTCGGATTGCCGATTGCCCGCGACATGGCGCAGAAGGTCATTCTGGTCGCATCGAACGACCTGCAATCGCTGTATGTCGCCAACAACGTCTGTTCGGCTGTCGAGTATTTCCGCCGTCTGGGCGGCAATGTCGGCATCGCGGGGCTGGTGATCAACAAGGATGACGGGACCGGCGAGGCGGCGGCTTTTGCGGCGGCGGTGGGTATTCCGGTGCTGTCGGCCATCCCGCAAGACGAGGATCTGCGCCGGAAATCCGCGAATTACCAGATCGTTGGCAGCTACGAATCGCAGTGGGGCCCGATGTTTGCCGATCTTGCCGAAGCGGTTGGCATTGCCCCGCCGGTACGTCCGGCACCCCTGACCCAGGACGCGCTTTTGAACCTGTTTGATGCCGAAACCACCGGCAAGGACTTCGTGCTGGTGCCCGCCACAGACGCTGACATGCGCGGCAAGAACGCCGTTTTGAAGAAATCTCTGGAAGTGGTTTACGACAATGTTTGATCTCGAAGCCCTCGCCCAATTGGAAGCCGCGCTGCGCCGCCTGGTGGGCGAGCCATGACCGAAATCGGCTATGACACCGCCAAAGACGCGGCCCTGACCCCGATTGACGGGGCCATTGCCGCCCCCGATCTGGTCAGCGCCCCCGTGGATGGCATGGGCTGTCATGCCGGGGCCACCACGATGCTGGCCGCCGCGCGGGCGGCGGGCAATTCGGAACTGTTGGACCAATATGCGGCGGATTATCCGCAAGGTCCGCATGACAAGCCGCAAAGCATGTGCCCGGCCTTTGGGTCGTTGCGCGTGGGTTTGCGAATGCGTCGGGTTGCGACTGTCCTTTCGGGGTCTGCGTGCTGCGTTTACGGGCTGACCTTCGTGTCGCATTTCTACGGTGCGCGGCGGTCGGTCGGATATGTACCCTTCAATTCTGAATCTTTGGTTACCGGCAAGCTGTTCGAGGACATCCGCGACGCGGTGCACGAGTTGGCCGACCCCGACCGCTATGACGCGGTGGTGGTGACGAACCTTTGTGTGCCGACAGCGTCAGGCGTGCCGCTGAAACTTTT
>JBIHZO010000262.1:0-5378 GCA_044231405.1 Cypionkella sp.
GCCACCTCTCCGCGGTAGGGATCGTGGAGGGGAATTAGCGGGGTCGGGCGGGGCTTGCAAGCCCGATTGCGCATGTTTCTTGCAGGAAATGTCGGTGTGATCACGGCTGTTTGCGCAAAGCAGGAGTTTGAGGGGCTTGGCGTTGGGATGGCGAGGGCCTACCTTTTGCAACGAAGCAGTTCGAACTGGAAGCAATGGCTATGGTTTTACGTGCGTTTGTTGTGTCTTTGAGCCTGG
This sequence comes from Cypionkella sp., assembly GCA_044231405.1. Taxonomy (GTDB): domain Bacteria; phylum Pseudomonadota; class Alphaproteobacteria; order Rhodobacterales; family Rhodobacteraceae; genus Cypionkella. The sequence goes on from JBIHZO010000262.1 coordinate 238, forward strand.
GTGTCGCGGCTGTGTCGCCCCTGGTGGCCTTTGCGCAAACCGGAGCCGCGACAACGGTGCCTCCTGAAATATCGACGTTGTCCAAGACCCTGATGATCGGGCGGGTCATGGATGTGATGCGCGCCGAGGGCCTGAAGCATGCCGCCGATCTGTCAGCGGACCTGTTGGCAGGGCAGGGGGATGACGCCTGGCGGGCGGTGGTGGAGGTGATCTACGATACCGAAAAGATGACCGCGCACTTCGATGCCAAACTGGCCGAAGCTTTGGCAGGCAGTCCTGTTGCCGTTGCCGATAGCGCCGCGTTTTTCACCAGCCCCTCGGGTCAGCGCGTTCTGACCCTTGAACTTGAGGCGCGGATGACGCTTCTGGATGAGGCAGCAGAGGCTGCGGCGAAAGCGGTCTGGGACAAGACCCGCACTGAAAATTCACCCCGGGTGCCGCTGCTGACCGAATTTGCCACCGCGAATGACCTGATCGAATCCAATGTGATGGGTGCGCTGAACGCCAATCTGGCGTTTTACAGGGGGCTGTCCAGCGTTGGCGCTTTTGGCGCGCCGATGCCCGAGGATCAGATGCTGGCCGAGGTTTGGGGGCAAGAACCCGAAATTCGCACCGAAACCACGGACTGGCTGTATCCTTTTCTGATGCTGTCTTATCAACCGCTCAGCGATGCTGAGTTGCAAAGCTATATCGACTTTTCCATCACCGCTTCGGGCCAGAAACTGAACGCAGCGGTGTTTATGGCCTTCGACGCGGTGATGGTCGATCTGTCGCGTGATTTGGGCACAGCGGCGGGGCAGTTGATGCTGGGCCGAGACATCTGACCAAGCCTTGACAGCCGCTGCGACCCAAAGCATAAGCGCTCATCCCGGTGAGATGCGAATCTTGCCGGGCTTTATTTCATGACGCCCGCAAGGGCGCGCAGTTCGTAGGCGGGGTAACCCGAAACACCCGTAAGGGGGCCGAAGGGCGCGGAGCAAAAGAAGGATAGACCCATGTTTGCGGTCCTCAAGACCGGTGGCAAGCAGTACAAAGTGCAGGCGGGTGACGTTCTGCGCGTTGAAAAGCTTGATGCCGTTGCTGGTCAAAAGATCCAGTTCAACGAAATTCTGATGGTTGGTGGTGAAAGCCTGACCATTGGCGTGCCCTTTGTGGCGGGTGCGGCCGTGCAAGCCGACGTGATCGACCAGATCAAGGGTGACAAGGTCATCCACTTCGTCAAGCGCCGTCGTAAGCACTCGTCGCAGCGCACCAAAGGCCACCGTCAGCACCTGACGCTGGTTCGCGTGACCGAAGTTCTGGCTTCGGGCGCTGAAACCACGGGCGTTCACGCTGCAACCGGCACCGCCGATGCACGCCGGGCTGCGCACAACAACGCTCCGGCTGTTGTTGCCGAAGCTCCTGCAAAACCAAAGCGCGCTGCCAAAGCCGCTGCTGCGAAGGAGTAACACCCCATGGCACACAAAAAAGCAGGCGGTTCATCCCGCAACGGCCGCGACTCGGCTGGCCGTCGTCTTGGCGTGAAGCTGTTCGGTGGCCAGGCGGCCATTCCGGGCAACATCATCGTGCGGCAGCGCGGCACCACGTGGTTTCCGGGTGAAGGCGTCGGCATGGGCGTGGATCACACCCTGTTCGCCAAAGTCGAAGGTCATGTGACCTTTAAGAAAGGTTTCAAAGGCCGCACATTTATTTCGGTGCTGCCAGCAGCGAAAGCCGCCGAATAAGCCGAACCTTTACAATCACATTGTAAACAGGGGATCGGCTGAAAAGCCGGTCCCCTTCCTTATTTCGGGCACGGAATGGGGTTTTTCGGGCGAAAGCCCTGCATGCGCTTTCAGGAGGGAGCCATGGTTTTGGACTTGATTGCATCCGTTGAAGAAGGCCAGATTTCTGCAGGCCGTTTTGTGCTGCGCCATGTGCGGCGGTCGGACCAAGGGTTGTTTGCGCTGTATGCTGGTGACCGGCGTGTCGCCGAGGCCACACATTCGATCCCTCACCCTTTGCCGCCGGGCGCTGCCGAAGCGTTTGTGACCCGCGCCATGCTGGGCAAAGCGGATGAAGAGATCTGGGTTATGGACGGATCGTCCACCGGTCTGGCCGAGGTTCTGGGCGTCATCAGCCTGAAACGCATGGACCGCGGTCAGTCCGAGGTTGGGTATTGGGTTGCCCCGGCGTTCTGGAACACCGGGATCGCGTCGGATGCTGTGCGGGCGTTGGTGGCCAACAACCCCCAGAAAAACCGCACTATTTTTGCCGAGGTGTTTCAAGACAACTCTGGCTCGGCCCGCGTGCTGACCAACGCAGGCTTTCAGTATCTGGGCGATGCCGAAACGTTTTCGGTCGCGCGCAACGCCCGGGTGCCGACCTGGACCTATGTGAAAAAGCTGGACTAGGTCGATGGCTCTGCGCGCCCATCTGCAAACGGCGCGGCTGACCTTGCGCCCGGTGGCGGCCAATGATCAGGCCGCCATCGTCTCCGGCATTGGCGATCTGGATGTGTCGCGCTGGCTTTCGCGGGTGCCGCACCCCTATAGCGCGGCGGATTTTGTCGAATTTGCCACCGACATTGCCTATCCCGGTGAAACCTTTGCGGTCGAGGATGCGGGCGGTTTTGTCGGTGTCGTCGGCGCGGGGTTTGAACTGGGCTATTGGTTCATCCCGCAGGCACATGGCCGCGGCTATGCGACCGAGGCGGCGCTGGCGGTGTTGCAGATGCAATTCGCCCATGACGATAGCACGGTAACTTCGGGCTGTTTCGTCGGCAATGACCGCTCGGCGCGGGTGCTGGCCAAACTGGGCTTTGTCGAAACCGGGCGGCGGATGCAAGCCTGCCGTGCCTTGGGCGAGGCGCGCGCGCATGTCGATCTGCTGCTGACCCCGGCTGCTTTTGCCGCCCTGCATCCCGTGGCTTGAGAAAGCCCCCCCTTTCCTGTATCGCCTGACCAAACCATCAGAAAGCCTGACCCCATGAAGTTCCTTGATCTTGCCAAAGTTTTTATCCGCTCTGGCGGCGGCGGGGCGGGGTGCGTGTCGTTCCGGCGTGAGAAATTCGTCGAATTCGGTGGCCCGGATGGTGGCGACGGCGGCAATGGCGGCTCTGTGTGGGTTGAGGCCGTGGACGGTCTGAACACACTGATCGACTTTCGCTATCAGCAGCACTTCTTTGCCAAATCAGGCCAAGGCGGCATGGGTGCGCAGCGCACCGGCAAAACTGGCGACGACATCACCCTCAAAGTCCCCGTTGGCACCGAAGTGCTGGACGAAGACGAAGAAACCGTGATCGCCGATCTGGTGACGGTGGGCCAGCGCGTGCAACTGGCGCGCGGCGGCAACGGCGGCTGGGGGAACCTGGCGTTCAAATCTTCGACCAACCGCTCGCCGGCACGGGCCAATCAGGGACAAGAGGGCGTCGAACGCACGATCTGGCTGCGTCTGAAGCTGATCGCGGATGCGGGGCTGGTTGGACTGCCGAACGCCGGGAAGTCGACGTTTCTGGCCGCCGTGTCAAACGCCCGTCCGAAGATCGCCGATTACCCCTTTACCACGCTGGTGCCAAATCTTGGCGTCGTTGGCATTGACGGCACCGAATTTGTAATGGCTGACATTCCCGGCCTGATTGAAGGCGCCTCCGAAGGCCGCGGCCTTGGCATGCAGTTCCTGGCCCATGTGGAACGCTGCAAGGTGCTTCTGCATCTGGTCGATGGCACCTCGTCCACCATCACCAAAGACTACCGCACCATTGTGAAAGAGTTGGAAGCATACTCCGAGATTCTGGGCGACAAGACCCGGATTCTGGCGCTGAACAAATGCGACGCGCTGGACAAAGCCACCATCACCACGCGTCGCAAAGCGCTGGAAAAGGCGTCCGGCGGCCCGGTCATGGTGATTTCCGGCGTGGCAGGAATGGGCCTGCAAGACACCCTGCGCGCTTTGTACCGTGAGATCAAAGCCGAAGCCCCGGTGGTGAACGATGCGCCATGGCAGCCCTGACCGCCCCTGATGTGCGCTGCGCCAAACGGCTGGTGGTCAAGATCGGTTCGGCGCTGTTGGTGGACCGCAAGACCGGTCTGAAACAGGGCTGGCTGTCGGCGCTGGCGATGGACGTGGCCGAGGCCAAGGTGCGCGGCACGGATGTGGTGCTGGTGTCGTCGGGTTCGATTGCCTTGGGGCGCAAAGTGCTGGGTCTGGGTGATGGCGTGCTGACGCTGGAACAAAGCCAAGCCGCTGCCGCTGTTGGACAAATCCGGTTGGCCCGGGCCTATGAAGAGGTGCTTGCGCCGCACGGGATCACCACCGCACAGGTGCTGGTCACTCTGGAAGACACCGAAGATCGCCGCCGCTATCTTAACAGCCGCGCCACGATGGAAACGCTGCTGGGTCTGGGTTGCGTGCCGATCGTCAATGAGAATGACACCGTGGCCACCGATGAAATCCGCTTTGGCGACAATGACCGACTGGCGGCCCAAATTGCGGTGACGGTGGGGGCGGATCAGTTGATCTTGCTGTCAGATGTGGACGGGTTTTATTCTGCCAATCCAAAGGAAGACCCGACAGCGCAGCGCTTTGATCTGGTGGAAACCATCACGCCGCAGATCGAGGCAATGGCCGGCGAACCGATCTCGGGCATGTCCAAGGGTGGGATGAAGACCAAGCTTTTGGCCGCGAAAACCGCTGTCGCGGGCGGCTGTGCGATGGCGATCATGGAAGGCTCGGTGCTGCGGCCTTTGTCTGCGTTGGCCAATGGCGCGCAACGGACGTGGTTCGTGGCGCAAAGCGATCCGCAGGCTGCGCGAAAACGCTGGATCAATGCGATGAAACCGCGCGGCGAATTGCGGCTGGACGCGGGGGCCGTTGCGGCGCTGCGGGCCGGGAAAAGTCTTTTGCCAGCGGGGGTGACGGCTGTGGCCGGGGCCTTTGGCCGGGGCGATCCGGTGGCGATCCTGTCGCCCGAAGGCGACACGCTGGGCAAGGGTCTGGTGCGCTACACGGCTGTTGAGGCGCGCGCGATTGCCGGGCATCGGTCGGGTGAGATAGAGGCAATTTTGGGCTATCAGGGCCGCGCGGCGCTGGTGCATCGGGATGATATGGTGATCTGATCCTGCGTCCGGGGGGGGGGGGGGGGGGGCGGCCGCCCCCCGGCG
>JBIHZO010000335.1:0-4146 GCA_044231405.1 Cypionkella sp.
GATCCTGCGGCCGCCGGGGCGCTGCCCCGGACCCCGGGATATTTGAGCCAAGATGAAAGGGCGAAGGATGTCTGGTCAAGCCGTTGATATGATGCGGGATATTGGTGCGCGTGCCAAGGCTGCGGCCCAAGAGTTGGCCTATGCGTCACAAGAGCGCAAATACGCGGCGCTGCTGGGGGCTTCGGCGGCAGTTTGGGCGCGGCGACAGGAGATTCTGGACGCGAACTGTCTGGATATGGATTTCGCCACCGAAAAAGGCCTGTCGCCCGCGATGATGGACCGCCTGCGATTGGACGAACACCGCATCCGCGGAATCGTCGATGGCCTGCGCACTGTGGCCGAGCAGCCCGATCCGGTCGGGCGCATTCTGGCCGAATGGGACCGGCCGAACGGTCTGCATATTCAACGGGTTGCGACCCCGCTGGGTGTGGTGGGCGTGATCTACGAAAGCCGCCCCAACGTCACCGCAGATGCCGGGGCGCTGTGCCTGAAGGCCGGGAATGCAGTGATTTTGCGCGGCGGTTCCGAAAGCTTTCATTCGTCAGAAGCCATCCACAGCTGCATGGTGCAGGGCCTGCGTGAGGCTGGGCTGCCTGTGGATGCCATCCAACTGATCCCGACGCGTGACCGTGAGATTGTCACGGCCATGTTGCAAGCCATTGAATTTATTGACGTCATTGTGCCGCGTGGCGGCAAGGGGCTGGTCGGGCTGGTGCAGCGCGAGGCGCGGGTTCCGGTGTTTGCGCATCTGGAAGGCATTTGCCACGTCTACGTCGACCGTGATGCTGATCTGGAAAAGGCGCGCCGCGTGGTTCTGAACTCCAAAACCCGGCGCACGGGGATTTGTGGGTCGGCGGAGTGTCTGCTGATCGACTGGCCGTTCTATACCAAACATGGCGCGGTTTTGATCGAGGATCTGCTGAAAGCCGGGGTTGAGGTGCGCGCCACTGGCGAGTTGCTGAAGATCCCTGGTACGGTGCAGGCGCAACCCGATGATTTCGGGCGTGAATTTCTGGACATGATCATCGCTGTCAAATTGGTGGACGGGGTCGATGATGCCATCGCCCATATCCGCAAATATGGCAGCAACCACACGGAGAGCATCCTGACCGAGAATGATGCCACAGCGGCGCGGTTCATGCAGCGCCTGGATTCAGCGATCCTGATGCGCAACGCCTCGACCCAGTTCGCCGATGGCGGCGAGTTTGGGATGGGCGGGGAAATTGGCATTGCCACAGGCAAAATGCACGCGCGCGGGCCGGTGGGGGCGGATCAGTTGACCAGCTTCAAGTATATTGTCACCGGGAATGGCAGCGTTCGCGCCTAAAAGCTGAGCCGGATTTCACCGTCACTGATTTCGGCGGTCAAGCGGCGGTGCTGCCGTGTGAATTCGTCCGGCACCAGCAGGAACTGCACATGCGCAGGTGCAACATCCGGGGCCGCAGCGGGATTGACCAGACATTCCCACAAGGCGGCGTCCAGCTTCATCTTGGCGGCGGTGGCCACCAAAAGCCAGCGGGCGTCGCCGCGCTCGATGCGGATACGACCGCCGTAAGGCAATGCGGATTCAGCGCATTGCAGCAGCAAGAACACCAGTTTCACATCGCGGCGCGGCAGATCGGGTGGGCTGACCCAATCGACCTTTATTCGACCGCCGTGCGTCATGTCTGACAAAATGGAGGTGACTTCATTGCGCCCGATCCGCTGGTCTGCGCCGGTTGCGCCATAAGCCACGCGAAAAAAGCGGATGCGTGCATTGGCATGGGCAACGCTTTCGGTGATCAGCGCCATTTCCGGCCCCTTTGCAGCACCCTCCATCAACATCAGTTCAACCCCGTTGCCGATGGCGCCGATCGGGCTGATAAGGTCGTGGCAGATGCGAGAGCCGACAAGCGCGGCGAGGTCAGGTTTTTCGTGCAAGGGTAGCTCTTTCACGCAAGGGGACAGATATGATGGCACTTTTGGAACCGGGGATGTTGGTGCGACATCCGTCGCAGCCCGATTGGGGGCTGGGCCAGGTGCAATCCAACATCAACGGTCGGGCGACGGTGAATTTTGAACATGCGGGCAAGGTGGTGATCGACCTGAAAGAGGTGACATTGACGGTGGACTACCTGAGTTGACGCAGGGTGCGGTTAATATGGGGTTAACACAACCCCGGCTGGGTCACGGTGGTGCCGGGCAGGGCAATGCAGTTGCAATGCGATCCCCCGCCGCCTAAGACAAAGGCGCATGCAGCAGCCCGGACCCGACGCCCCCTTATGACTGACGACGCGCCCTATATCCTGCGATTGGCCGAAACGGAGCGTGATTTGCGGGCGGCCCAAAGGCTGCGCTATGGCGTATTTGTGCAGGAACTGGGTGGCAGTGGTCCGTTGGTCGACCACGCCAACCAGTTGGAGAAGGATGAGTTTGACCCGTTCTTCGACCATCTTCTGTTGATCGACCCCAGCCGGGATGCGGATGATCTGGCCGATGTGGTGGGGGTTTACCGGCTGCTGCCGTCAGACCGACTGGCGCTGTCGGGACGCTTCTATTCGGAGGGCGAATACGATCTGACTGCGCTGAAAACATCAGGCCGCAGGTTGCTGGAGTTGGGGCGGTCTTGCGTGCATCCCGACCATCGCGGCGGTTCAGCGATGCTGCTCTTGTGGAACGCCTTGGCGGACTATGTGCTGGAGCGGGGAATCGAGGTATTGTTCGGCACCGCGTCCTTCCATGGCACCGATCTTGCGGCGTTGGCGCAACCCCTGTCCTATCTGCACCATCACCACCTTGCCCCGCCTGCGTTGCGGGTGACGGCCCGCGCGCCTTATCGGGCCGAGATGAATCTGATCCCCGCTGCGCAACTGGACCGACGTGCGGCACTTGCGGGGACGCCGGCTTTGATCAAGGCTTACCTGAGGCTCGGCGGTTTCGTCGGGGATGGCGCCTGGGTTGACCACGCCTTCAACACCACTGATGTCTGTCTGGTCATGGACACCGAGAAGATGAGCGCCAAGCACCGCGATTTCTACATCCGCAAATCGGCCCGCGAGCCATGAGCGAATGGCGGTCTGATGACACGCCGCCCTTGCGATTGGGCGCGGCCGACTGGTTGCGTGTGATCTGGCGCGGCGGGGTTTTGGGTGGGCTGACCTATGGTGCGCTGGCGCTGCTGCTGCTGGTCCGGCTGGTCGAGCGGCCCTTATGCGGTCCGGCGCGGCCGGTAACGCCGCTGATCACCCAGTTTGTCTGCCGGATGGCGTTTCCGATTTTGGGCCTGCGTCTGGTCACGCGCGGGGTGCCCATGCAGCAAAAAGGGGCGGTGGTGGCCAACCATGCGTCATGGTTGGATATAATCGCGCTGAACGCGGTGCAGCGGGTCTATTTCGTGTCGAAATCCGAGGTGGAGGGTTGGCCGGGCATCGGCTGGTTGGCGCGGGCGACGGGGACGGTGTTCATTGCCCGCAAGGGGACCGAGGCGAAGCGCCAGCAGGCAGTGTTTGAAGACCGGTTGCGGGCGGGGCACAAGCTGATGTTCTTCCCGGAAGGCACCAGCACCGATGCAATCCGGGTTCTGCCTTTCAAATCAACGCTTTTTGCGGCTTTTTACAGCCACGGACTGGACCATATCCTGCACATCCAGCCTGTAACGGTCATCTATCACGCGCCCGAGGGCGAAGATCTGCGGTTCTATGGTTGGTGGGGCGATATGGAGTTCGGGCCGCATCTTCTGAAAACGCTGGCTGCCCGGCGGCAGGGCTGGGTGGAGGTGATCTTTCACCCCGAAGTGCCGGTGGACGCCTTTGCCAGTCGCAAGGACCTTGCCGCGCATTGCGAACGGGTGATCCGGGCCAGTCATACGCTGGCCAGTTGAGGCTGATTGCGCGCCTTGGTTATCCCAAAGGCGACATCAGCGCCTTGAGCGCGGTGATCGGGTTTTCGGCTGACCAGATTTCCTCGCCGACGCCGAAGAAATCGGTGACGGGGCCGAATTTTTCCACCAGTTCCAGCGTCAGCGCGCCTTCGGCAATGACCGGCACTTCGATGACCTTGGACCACCAGTCAAAAAGATCGAAATCCACTTGCTCGCCAATGCCCAACGGAGAGGTGCCAATCGGACCGAAGGCGACATAATCGGCCCCGGCCTCGCCCGCATTCATG
>JBIHZO010000491.1:0-2839 GCA_044231405.1 Cypionkella sp.
AAAAGCGCCCATGGCAGGGTGCGCGAGGGGCTCTTCATCTCCTCGGCGACATTGACCAGATGCTCGAACCCGATGAAGGCAAACACCGCAATGAGCGTCGTGCCCGAAAGCCCGACCCACACCGCGATGTCACCGGGCGCTGGCAGGATTTCCGGCAGGCGGGTCACGACTCCGCTGCCCGACCCGAACCCGGCGCCGATGATCAGCACAAGCCCGCCAAGTTCGACCAGCGTCATGATGCCCGCAAGGGTGACGGACTGGCGCGTGGAAAGGCAGGCCACCAGACCCATCGACAGCACGACAAGCGTGATGATCCAATGGGGTGGCAGATCGACAAACACGCCCAGGTAGCCCGCGCTAGCAACGCTGATCGTGGCCGCCGAGATTGTCGCGGTCAGCACGACCAGCAACCCCATGGTCAGACTGAGCCATGGCCGGTTGAAGGCCTTTTCGACATAGGCGGCTTCGCTGGCGCTGACAGGCATGCGCGTCCCGAGTTCGGCGAAAGAAGCCGCGCTGAAAGACATGACCAAGGCTGCAAAAACGAAAGCCAGCGGCGCGTGCATGCCGCTTCGGCCCGCAGCAATCCCCACCAGCACATAGATACCGGCGCCGATCGTCACGCCGAGCCCATAGAGCACGGCGAGCAAAAGCGTCAGTGAGCGTTTCAGCTTTTGGGGTGGGGCAGACTCTGACAACATGTATTCCTGTGAACGATTGGTCGATGATAGCCCCACACCGAAACAGTCGAGTTGATGTAGGTTGCGGTCTCTACACGCAGGCCGCGCGCATCGAGCCAGTTTTGCTGACGCCAACAGCGACGATCGGGTGATCCACATCAATACACGTACAAGACGGGCGGTCTATGCATTGATCTTGGACAAAGACCCGTTCGATTTACATGGAGACCGCACTGTTCCTTGACCCGCCCATCCTGAATCTCGTCAGTGCCGTCGGAGTCGGAGCTCTGATCGGTGCGGAAAGAGAGCGGCGCAAGGGCGAAGGTCCGGCGCGGTCCCCGGCAGGCATCCGGACGTTCACCATCATCTCGATTTCAGGTGCTGTTGCGTTCGCCCTCGGGGGCGTAGGGCTGCTCGCCGTCGTGACTGGCAGCGTTGCGGTCATGGCCGCCGTATCCTATTGGCGCGCCCAGGATCAGGACCCAGGCCTGACCACAGAAATCGTTCTTGTCCTGACGGCCCTGCTGGGCGGCATGTGCATGCAGGCGCCTCAGACAGCCGCCGCAATTGCCGTTGCAGTGACGGTGCTTTTGTATGTGAAGGCCTGGCTGCATAACCTTGTCATCAGTGTCATCTCGAAAGACGAACTGGACGACGCGCTGATCTTTGCCGCGGCGACGCTTGTCGTTCTGCCTCTGGTACCGAACCGCCAGATGGGCCCCTACCTGGCGCTCAATCCGCATTCGATCTGGATCGTGATCGTGCTGATCATGGCCATCAGTGCGGCGGGCTATGTTGCGGTGCGGTTGTTCGGCGCCCGTTTCGGATTGCCGCTTGCAGGGGCCATCTCGGGCTTCATCTCGAGCACGGCAACGATCGGCGCGATGGGATCGCTGGCCAGGAAATCTCACACCCTTCTGGCGGCCTGCGTCGCGGGTGCCGTATTGTCGACCGTCGCCACGATTGCGCAAATGGCGCTGGTCGTCGCGGCCATCAGCATGCCCACCTTGTTCAGCTTGTCGGGCCCCCTGCTTTTGGCTGGGGGCACCGCTTTGGCCTACGGGGCGGCGTTTACGCTTCTGGCCGCGCGCAATTCGGGAAGTGACGCAGTGCAGACCGGCGGCGTCTTCAGCCTGAAGACGGCGCTTGCCTTCGGATTGATACTTGCGCTCATACTGGTCATCTCGGCGGGTCTCCAAGCCCGGTTCGGCGGCGCGGGTGTGCTGCTCGCGGCGGTGGTTGCGGGACTGGTCGATACGCATGCGGCGGCCATTTCGGTGGCAACACTTGTGGCATCGGGCAAGGTCACGCCACAGGATGCGGTTGTTCCGATCCTTGCGGCGCTGACGTCCAACACGCTGTCCAAGATCCTCATGGCCGTGACCAGTGGAGGATGGGCTTTCGCCGTTCGGGTCGTGCCCGGTCTGGTCCTTGTTGCGCTTGCGGCCTGGGTCGGTACATTTGCGGCAGTGCTTTGGAACTGACCCAAGAAACCGCAAGGCGAGCCGCGCCGATACCGCCCCCCATCTTTTGGCCGCACCTTACTCAGGCTTCAGCATGCGCATCAGCAGACCGTCCTTGCGCCAGAACTGGTGATAGAGCGACGCTGCGACATGCAGGGCGATCAGGCCGATGAACACGGGCTTGGCATAAGTGTGCCACTCTCCACACGGGTCGCCATAACAGTGCCAAGCAGACCGGTAACAGGCACCACGACAAGCAGCGCCTAAAACAGCCAGTGCGAAACCCTGCCTGCCAGTTCGATGGCACCACTTGTTTCTGGCGGCGCCGGTGGCGCGCCATTCTTGAGGCGCAGGACCAGCCGGACGGCGACCAGCGCCAGGATGGCAATGCCGAAGCAGTGGTGCATGTCGGCAAGATTGCCTTCAAGCGCGGAGACAGGCCGGCTTTCCTCCGCCGCTTCAATGACCTCGGTCAACCAATGATCGCTTGCGGATGATGCTGCGCCAGCTAAGTCGAACCCGCGATGGTCCGTTCTGCGCCCGTTATGTCGATACGCGCATTCCGGCAGACCTTCGTGCTTTGCCGCAGCCTCCGCCGCAACCGCAGATGGGGCAAAAAGCATGTTCTGGGTCTGGCATATGGTTTCTGCCTGAGCACCCGGAGCTGGCTCTATCGTAAGCGTCCGCCGGAGGCCG